>JAVRPG010000949.1:0-10693 GCA_032162325.1 Mycobacterium sp.
CTCCTCGGTCCGCTGCAGGACGCCACGGCTGCAATATGGGTCAGCCGAACCGTCTTGATTGAAGAAAGCGCCTGGGGCCCAGGCCAATCCGTCACCGAGGATGCGCAGTCCGCTCAGGTCGATGCGGATCCGCTGATCCCCCACGACACCAGTTTTCGCGCCGAAGACGATGCCCGCCTGGTCGATGGCGAAAACGTGCCAGACCGGGCTAGCGCCGAGTCCAGGATCGGCGAATGCGCCCATCCGGCGAAGCGGAACCGTCTTCGCGTGGGTGAGCCCGGCGGGGTTGACGACGGTTCCGATCACCGTGGCGACCCCGTCTGCCTCGAGTTGGGCGATGGCCGCTACTGCGAGGGGTTTGGCTGCCCGCGATGTCACAGCAGCCATTCTGCGCGTAGGCGCCGCGAATTACAGGGTGATTTTGCAGCTCTGGCCGATGTCGAGCGTGCGCAGCATCCGGCCCATGCCAAGCCACATGGCGCAGGACAGGCCAAGGTCGGTCAACAGTTCGTCGTCGAACTGCTCGCTGCAGCGCGCCCAGAAGCCCTCGTCGTCCCTCAGGGCGGTGTGATCGCTGGCGAACCGTTCGGCGAACTCAGCGGCAACGCGCTCTTGCGCGCTGTACCCGGGCCACGTCCGCCATTCGGCCGCGTGGTCGTAGAGATCCTCGTCGACGCCCGCCGCGATGCCGTCGGAGTCGCGGGTGTTCTGGCACACCACGCACTCGTTGTCGAGGGCGATGACCATCCGGGCCAACTCTCGGACCCGCATCGGCAGTCGGTTCTTGTTGTAGACCGCGTTGGTAAAGCCGGCCATTGCGACTCCGATGTCGGGGGACTTCACAACCCAGGCAGCGGCGTCGTCGTCGGCGAAGGGTCCAATTCGGCTCATGGCCGAATCGTACGCCGGAGCCCGGCAAAAGTGGAACACGTTCTAGAAAGCGCAGCAAAGGGGCATGTAGTTCAGTTGGCGGCGGCGAGGTCGGCCCGCTCGTTGGTCCAGTCCCGCTGCACAAGCACCCGGTGAGCTATCCGTTCGATCGCAGCCTCCACCTGAACGCGGTCGGGGCGTCCCTCGAACGTCGGTGACGAGGCCAGCTTCTCGACAATCCTGTTGATAAACGCCTGCGAGACCACGTCGACTTGCTTGGCTCCTGCCTGGGTCAGCCACAGCAGGTCGCCGGTGCGCAGCGCGTAGCCGGTGTCGACCAGTCGGTCGAACGTCGCCTCGAGCACCTCGCACGGCACCCGCAGGCGGTCGGCCATGTCGGTCAGCCGCGCCGACCCGAACACCTGATTGTTCCGGTAGATCTGGATCAGCGCCCACAGCCGTGCAACGTCGAGGTCGCAGCCGGGCCTTTCGCAGATGTTGCGCAGCCGGATCTCCGGTGAGTGCCGCATCATCCGGCCGATGGCGATCTCCAGGACCTTGTCGGGTGTTTCGCTGCCGGGCATGCCGAACCCCTCACCGAGATCGACCGCCGAGACGGCTTCCACCTCAAGCAGCGGAACCTTCTTGAGCAACAGTGCGACGATGAACCCGACGAAGGCCACCGGGGCCGCGCACAGGAACACCATGTCCAGGGAGTCCGCGTAGGTGTTGACGATCGGCGCGGCGACATCGGGCGGCAACTGGTGCAACACCTGCGGGGACTGCGCCGCCGCCGGCGGCGCGCCGCTCGCCGCCAGCGCCGGACCGATTCTGCTGCTGAGGAAGTTGGTGAACAGCGACCCGAAAATCGCTGCGCCGAACGAACTTCCGATGGTCCGGAAGAATGTGACGCCAGACGTCGCGACCCCGAGATCGGAGAAGCTCGACGTGTTTTGCACGATCAGGATGAGCACCTGCATGCACATGCCGATCCCGGTGCCGAGGATGAACAGATAGAGCGACTGCAACAGCATCGGTGTGGTGGCATCCATCCGCGACAGCAGCACAAAGCCGACGACCATCACCGCGGTCCCGACGACCGGGAAGATCTTGTAGCGGCCGGTGCGGCTCACGATCACGCCGCTGCCCATGGAGGTCAGCAGCAGGCCCGCGACCATCGGCAGCGTCCGCAGCCCCGACACCGTTGCCGACACCCCGTCGACGAACTGCATGAAGGTTGGCAGGAACGTCAACGCGCCCAGCATCGCGAACCCGACGATGAACGACAGCACGCAGCACACGGTGAACACCGGACTGCGGAACAGCCGGATCGGCAGGATCGGTTCTGCCGCACGGCTTTCCACCCACACGAAAACCGCCAGCGCCGCGGCCGAGCCGACGAACAGCCCGATGATCACCGGCGAGCTCCACGCGTATTCCCCGCCGCCCCAACTGGTGGCCAGCGTGAGGCCGGACGCGCCGAGACCGACGAACACGATGCCGGCGTAGTCGATGACGGGGCGCGTGGTTTTGCCCAGCGCCGGGATCGCCGCGATCGCCACGAGGAAGACCACCACGGCCACGGGAACGTTGATCCAGAACGCCCACCGCCAGCTGAGATGGTCGGTGAAGAAGCCGCCGAGCAGCGGTCCGACCACCGTCGTGACGCCGAACACGGCACCAAGTGCGCCTTGATACCGGCCACGGTCGCGCATCGGGATGACCTCACCGATCAGCGCCGTGGCCGTCACCATGATGGCGCCGCCGCCGATGCCCTGCAGCGCCCGCGACGCCACCAGCATGGTCATCGAGCCCGCCAGCCCGCACAGCACCGAGCCGGCCAAAAAGAACACCACTGCCGCGGCGAAGACGACCTTGCGGCCGAACAAGTCGCCGAGCTTGCCCACGATCGCGGTGGCGATCGTCGAGGCCAGTAGATAGCTGGTCACCACCCAGGACTGGTGGCCGGCACCGCCGAGGTCCGCCACCACGGTGGGCAGCGCGGTGGCGACAATCGTCTGATCCAGCGCGGCCAACAGCATGCCTAGCAGCACCGCAACAAAGATCAAGTTGCGGCGCTGCGGACTGATCAGGGCACTGCCGGATTCGGGATCCGCTGCAGTGGCCGTCGCTACCGAACTCGTCATACCTACCTTCCATCGGCGATCTCTCTAGCCATATCGTTAGACAGGCTAGAAGAGTTACGGCCGACCCAAGGTTTGCCGATCCTGGACGGGTAAGCGCTGCGACTGCCCTAGAGCGACGACGGGGGCCGCGACACGCACTGCGCGAGGTAGAGCTGCTCGCCCAGCTTGTCCATCAGCTGCAGCTGAGTCTCGAGGTAGTCGATGTGATCCTCCTCGTCTGCGAGGATCTTCTCGAACAGGTTCGCGGTGGTCGCGTCTTCCTTCTCGCGGCACATAACGATGCCCGGCTTCAACCGCGCCATCACCTCGTATTCGATGGCCAGGTCGGCTTCGAACTGTTCGCGCAGGGTCTGACCGACCCGCAGCGAGAAAAGGCGCTGATAATTCGGCAGCCCATCCAAAATGAGAATGCGATCAGTGATTTCCTCCGCATGCTGCATTTCCTCGAACGATTCTTTGCGGGTATGCTCAGCGATCTCGGTGAATCCCCAATTCGCCTGCATCTTGGAATGCAGGAAATACTGGTTGATTGCCGTGAGTTCGCTCGTCAACTGCTCGTTGAGCAATTTCAGAACGTCCGGGTCGCCTTGCATGGTCGCTCCTAAGCACCTTGAGGGCTGGTCAAGTGTCACTGTCCGTCGCGTGTCTCAATCTAGTGCAGCAGCCAGACCGGAGCGCACCTTTGGGGTTGCGCCACGCGAATGTTCGGCGGTTTAGTCAACGATCGGCGGCCCTACGCCCGCAGATCAGCCACCCAGTCTGGACTGGTTACGCTAAGTAAGGTTAGACTGCGCTAACCAAAAGGGACGGCGTCGGGTAGGCAGGAAAAGCCATGGGTGAGTACGACTTGCACTCACTCATCCTCGCATGCGATTTTCGCGTCGACGACGTCGACCGGATGTGGAAATGGCTCAAGAAGCATCGCGATCCGCTCGCCTCAATCGGTGCGCACCATGTCGTTCTCTATACATCGATATGGGAGCCAGGGCGGGTATTGGTGACAATCGGTATTCGCCAGGTCCACTCGATTCGCGACGTATTGCGCTCCCCCGCGATATTCGAATGGTTCGACATCTCCGGCGCCGACGACATTCCGCCGATTTTCGGCGGTGAGGTCGTCGAGAAGATCGATCTCTACGAGCCTTCGCCCGAGGACCACGTCGGCCGCATCGTCGTCGGGGTTATGGCCGCTGTGGAGGACGTGTCGGAGCTCATGGCCAAGGTGCACGCCGGAGGCGAGCGGTTCAAGCGCGGAGGCGTTCGGAAGACCTGGGTGTACCGCGCGCTTGACGACGGGCGGGAAGTGATGATCCTGCAGGAGATCGAGGACGAGGCCAGCGCCAGGCAGTGGATCGAACACCCCGACGCCGCCGCGGAGTGGATGAGCCAGGCGGGCTTGAGCGCCTACCCCACCCAATTCGTCGGCAGGTTCGCCCATCTGATGAGCATCGAAGGGCAGGGCTGACCACGATGTTCGTCTGTCTGTGCAACGGAGTAACGAGCCACGTCGTCAACGACGTCGTGGCGAACGGCGCGAAGACGTCGAAGCAGATCGCCGAGGCCTGCGGCGCCGGGGGCGAGTGCGGACGGTGCCGGCGCACGCTGCGGGCGATCATCGAAGCGCACTACCGAGTCAACGGCTGCGCTTCGGAAACCCTCAGCCGCTAGTCCAGGAGCTGGCGGATTCGTTCGACGCAGAACCCGGCCAAGTCGAAATCGCCGGTCAGCAGTCCATCGCTGCGCAGCCTGGTCTCCAGCCGCGAAATCGGGATGCCGAGCTCGACCGTAGCGAGCACTTCGTTGTAGCGCAGGTTTCGCACTGTGCGCCCTGACAATTGCTCGTAGCGATCGACGGTATCCTCCCGGGTCGGCGTCCCGTCCAGCCGGGGCACGCCCTCGTACTCCGAGCAGGCCCAGTCGACGAACAGCATCCACGCCAGATCGGCCTCGTGATCACCGATATAGGCGATCTCCCAGTCCAGTACCGCGGCGACTTCAAACTGCGGGCCGTACAGGATGTTGGACAGCCGGCTGTCGCCCCAGCACAGCGCGAGGTGCTCGGGCTCATAGATGTTGTCGCCCAACCACTTCACGGCGTCGGCGAGCTCCTGGCGCGGGCCGGCCGGAGACGACCACCTCAGCAGCTCGGCGAAGTAGGCGACGACCTGTTCCAACGGTTGCGCGCCACGCTGCGGCATCAGCAGCTTGTCCAGTCGAAGGCTTCGCCAGTCCAACGCGTGCACATCGGCGATGGCCTGCACGCAACCCCACCACATGGTGGCTCGCTCGTCGGGGGTGGCGTCGGAATACAGGCCATGCGAATGATACGAGGGAACGTCGCTCGCGGTGCCGATCGTCGGGATCTGCTCCATCACGTAGTACGGCGTGCCGAGGTCTTTGTCGTCGCGGTCCAACCAACACACGGTCGGCACCGTGATCGGCGTGTCCCGCAGCCGGTTCATCACCATCACCTGACGTGTCAGGTCGTAGTCGGAGTACAGGCTGACGGCAGGAGGCCGCCGAAACACCAATTGTTTCAACGTCGTTGGCCCGTCGTCCCCGTCCTGCAGTAGGTCGAACAGGAACGTCTCGGTGGACAGGCCCCGTTCGGCGGCCTGCCAATTGACGATGCGCGTGTCTGCGGCCCCAGGAATGCTCTGGCGCACAATAGGCTCGAGCAGCGCGGCGATCTCGTCCGCCGCGGGGCGGCCTTTCGCGGCCGGTGCGGACGGGGAGCCCATGTCAGCTAATTCGTGCGCTTCTGGGTGAACTCGGCCAGCGCATCGGCGTTGGCAGCCGCGCCGAGCAACTCGGCGAAGTGCGCGATCTCCCTGGCGGTCGCCGCGGCGATCTCGGCGCGGGCCGGTTCGACGATCGTCTGCTTCACCGCGATCAGACTCGAAATCGGCCGGGAGGCAAGGATTTCGGCGTGGCGATGGGCTTCGGACAGCAGATCGTCCGGTTCACACACCTTCCAGGCCAGTCCCATCCGCTGCGCCTCTGCGGCGTCCACCCACTCCGACGACAACAACAGCCACGCCGCATTCTGCCTACCCATCAACTGCGGCAACAGGTACGACGATGCCGCCTCGGGCGCGACTCCCAGGCTGGTGAAGGGCGTCTTCAGCCGTGCCGTCGACGACATGAACACCAGGTCTGCGTAGCCGAGAATCGTTGCGCCGATGCCCACTCCAACACCGTTGACCGCGCAGATCAGCGGCTTTGGCAGGTCGGTGAGCGCGTCGATCATCGTGGAGAAGTGACTACCCTGCTCGTTGAACGTGGGATCGGTGATGCGCCTCTGCATCTCATTGAGGTCGTTGCCCGCCGAGAACGCCCGCCCCGCGCCGGTCAGCAGCACAACCGCCACCTCCGGATCAGCCGACGCGTCACGTAGTGCGACCGCCGTTGCGCGGTAGAGCTCCTCGTTGAATGCGTTGAGGACGTCGGGCCGGTTCAGGGTGAGGGTGCGCACCCGGTTGTCGTCGCTGATCTCGAGAACCACGCCAGCAGCGTAAGCGCTAGCCGTTGCTGTACACCCGGGTGGGTGCGACCAGCACCACGGTGCGGCGCTGTTCGGCCATCACCCGGTCGTATTCGTCCCAGTCGTCGTGTGTTCCGCCGGCGGCGGTGAACACCTCGCGCAGCAGCAGCCGAAGCTGCTCGGCGTCCGTGAGCCAGGGCTGCGGATCGTCCGGGCCGGCAAGCTCGGCATTGCCCTCGACCGTCGCCCACTGCCAGCCTTTGCGGAAGGTCACCGCCAGTTGGGGACGCGCCCGCAGATTCGAGAGTTTGACTCTGCCGTAGGTGACGAACGCAAGGGCCTGCGCTCCGGTGGCCGGGTGCGGCAGCTTCCCGGCGTTGACGAGTGAGGCCTGGATGGTGCTGTCGGCGCGCAGCGTCGACACCACCGCGAGCCCGCTCTCGTCTGCGGCCAAACCGACTGCATCGTCAAGTGTGGTCATCGGATCCCCTTTCACCGAACGGCGTTCGAAACACGTAGCGACTCGTCGGCACCGTGTCGACGTCGCGATTTGCGCCGAAGGCCTCGGTGCTGGCCACCATGCGCTCCATGCGGTCGCGCAGGTCGTTGTCATCGGCGGAACCGAAGAATGCGTGCAGATCAGATATCGCCTCGAGCGGAAAGAGTTCTTCGACGATCGCGTTGATCCTCGGCGCGTCGGGCGTCAGCGGGTGCACCACTTGATTCTGCGTGTACCCAAAGGTCGACTGCGTTTCGATGGCCACCGGTGTGTGGTCGATGTGCCAGCGCTTACGCCATGTTGCCTCGTCGAGATCGTCGGGCCTGCGAATCAGCGCGACATTCGCCAAACCCGGGGTGCGCTCCCCCGACACGGTCTCAGGAGGCGGCAGCGGCACCGATTCGGTCACCAAGTAAGCCGCGACGTCATCGCACTCTTGGTCCAAGCGGGCCAGCGCGGCGCGCACCTGATCGCCGTAGGACTGCTGCGTCCACAACGTCACGAATCCGACCACCGGTGGCTCAAGCGTCGTCAAAGTCATCAGTGATTTCCGCACCGCGTCGTCGCGCACGTTGATCGCGAGCCCTGGCGCGCCGGTTTCGAGTAGGTCGGCCGCGACTTGGCGGCGGAGTCGGGTGCACCACCCCTCATCCGCGTCGGCCGCCCTGAGGGTGATGATGACCTTTTCCACGATCTGAATCTAGGCTTCCAGCCTTTCGCGGATACTGGCGAGCCGTTGTTTCAGTTCCGCCTCATCGATGATGCCGCGAGCCACCAGGCAATGCGCCAGCGAAACCAGCTGGTTCTCCGGGCAGGGCAGGCTCGAGTAGACGGTCGCCGAGAGCGTGTCTTCCTCATCGCGTCGCTCTTTGAAATTGGGGACGTCCGCATCGCAGCTGGCGTGGTCGAGGGCGTCGCACAGACCGTCCAGACTGGTCTTCCAAGGCGGTGCGGGGTTCTCGACGCCCCACTTGGCCGCCATCCGAGGCCATGTCTGATTGCGTTGCACGATGTGCTTCAGGGCCTCGATGTCGACGTGTTCGATCGCGCCTGAGTCTCCCGCAGTGCTCATCCGGCTGTCCCGGGGTGGATCGCGGGACGGGTATCGATAATCACATTGGTGGTGACGCCGGCCTTCGGCAGTGCGACGCCGATAAGGCAATCGCGCGTGAGGATTTCTGCCAGCTGGTCTTCGTCCCAGCCTTCTGTGCCCTCGGGGCGCATAGGCATCACCATGAACCGATGCTTCTGGTTGGAATCCTGCACCTGGATGGTGATTTCATCAGGCAAATAGAGCCCGAATTCGGCAAGCACCTGGCGTGGCCAACGGACCATTCGTCGGCGGTAGTTCGGCGTGCGGTACCACTCGGGCGAATTGCCAAGGATGGGTCGTGGGTAGCACGAGCACAACGCGCAGACGATCACGTTGTGCACCGTGGGCGTGTCGGCGAGGATCTGGAACGCGGTGAAGTCGCTAGGTGTGCCGAAACCTGTGGGTTCCATCCAGTCGACGCCCACCTCCTTGCTGGCAGTCATCGGTTCGGCGAGAGCGAGCTTTTTGAACTCGGGATCCAGCCACGCCTTGGCGACGAGATGTGCCGCGGGAGTCGGGCCGATCTGCTCGGCGAATTCGGTGAACCGGCGGTGCTCTTCGGCGGTGAAGATTCCCTTCTCGATGCACAGTTCGCGCAGAGCAATCTCTAAGACTTCGAAATCGGTGATCTCGTCGACCATCGGCTTGACACTGCGATCGTGGTCGTGACCGTGATCAGTCATGTGAATCCTTTCTGCGCAGCTTATTTGGCGGCTTGCAGCCAGTGTTCGGGAATCTCGGTTTGGACCATGTCGCCGGTGGTTCCGGTGTAGCCGTACCACAGCTCGGACATGTTGAACCGAACGACATAGAACCATTCCGGCGTCGCGGGACGGTCCCAGGTCTCGTCCTCTGCGGCCGGGCTTTCGTAAGCAACCGCCGCGATCTCGCCTTTCGCGCCGCGCACGTACTCCGGGGTACGGGTGTAGAAGATCACCGGAAGCTCGCGCACCACCACCGCGTCGCCGACCTTGAACTTCGGCTGCCCGGCCTGGCCGCCGTACACCTGGGGATCACCCTTACCCACCGCGCGCTTGTGGTGCTCGTTGCGTTTGACCTGCGACCCGTCGCCTTCGGACTTCGGTTTGGCCTCCAACTTCTTGCCGTCGAGTCCGCCCTCGTAACGCGCCTTGACCTCGGCCATCCGCTCGCTCAACTCGGTCAGGCCGATGTGGTGTTTCTCGACCAGGATGCGTGCGACGGCCAGGAGCCAGCGACCGTAATACGGCAGCCCCAGATATTCGGCCCGACCGACGTCGACGTTGCCTATCCGGCGACGCTCCTCCGACAACCAGATTCCGCGCCACGCGAGCACCTCGCAGATCACGTAGGTCATGTGCTCCCACAGCTCGTACTGCTTGTTCTCATACTTCATCGGCGCATCGGGCTCACCGCCCACGTCATGGACGGGCTTGAGGTAGGCGGTGATGTGCTCGTGGTCAAGCAGATCAGGAGTCGGTGCATCCGGAAGCTCGGGATATGCGGACTTGAGTCGGGCTACGAGGTCCAGTTGCGCAGCACGCTCGGCGGCCGTACTCATGAAAGCTCCCTTCGTTATTCGGACATGTTGAGCAGGTGAGGCTCAATCGGTGGTGAAACCCGGCGCCACGCCTCGCAGGGCACAACTAGAACCTTAAGACGCGAAATCGAGGGG
Organism: Mycobacterium sp.; assembly: GCA_032162325.1. GTDB lineage: Bacteria > Actinomycetota > Actinomycetes > Mycobacteriales > Mycobacteriaceae > Mycobacterium. The sequence goes on from JAVRPG010000949.1 coordinate 9,748, forward strand.
ATCTGGAATTTCGATCGCAAACATCCCAGTTGGGGTCAAACCGGCGGACCCGAACCGAGGAGCTGTTGGTGTCCGGTCCGGGATTTATCGCGTGTGCTCCACCGGTCTGTGGCCTTGATGGAGTCAAAATAGGCGGGTGGTGACCACGGGCGCCCGGATGATCGATGCACTGCGCGTGACCACGCCCGATGTCGGCGCGGTGGCGCGCAGCCTGCTCGGGGTGCTGGCGATGTCGGCGGTCGCGCTGGCGTCGGCTACTCCGTCGGCCGCAGCGTGGGCGGCAGGCGCGGCGGCGATCGCAGGCGCGATTGCGATGCAGGACAGCCCTGCCGGACGGGTGCCGTTGGTCATCGTTGTGTCGCTGCAGATGGGCGCCGTCGTGTTCCTCGGCGCGTTGACCGCGTCGTACAACGTGGTGTTCCTCTGCGTCGTCGCGGTGTGGTGCTTTGCGGCGGGCATGCAGTGGGCGCTGGGCGGCAAACCGGGCCTGGTCGCGGCCGCTGCCACGGGGCTGCTGGTGGTCTCGCCGCCGGTTGCGCCCTCGCTGACCGCGGTGGTGTTTTCGACGCTTCTGACCGTGGCCGCCGGCTGCGTGCAGGCAGCGCTGATCGCGGTGTGGCCGCCGCAGCGCTGGCGGGCGCAGCGCGACGCACTGACGGGTAACCCTCTTGATGATCTGCGGACTTGTGGCGAGTGTCTCCTCATGCTCGGGTGGTTCTTCCGAGTCCAGCAGATGGACAACACTTCCCCATTCAATGGGTTGTGAAGTTGACCAAAGAGGGAATGCTGCGAACCCACCACCATCGGTTCAGGCTGAGCAGGTGACGATTCGGCATGCGGGTGGTCAACGCCTTGAAATTTCTCTCGACTTTCTTGAGAGCGTGCCCGCAGAACCGCGAGCCGTTACCGGTCCGTACGGCGGCGTAAGGAGTGCGCCCGGCAGTTT
>JAVRPG010000950.1:0-5635 GCA_032162325.1 Mycobacterium sp.
GACCATCGCTGGGTTCCTCTCTGCTGGTGGCTTTGGTTGCAGCAGAGTATTCCCGAGACCAGTACCCAACGGGGTGAGTACAGATCGCCAATGTGCTCCTCAGCCGTGGGCCACCGCAGCGGAGTACCTGGATTGGCCCGGGACCGCGAAGGCTGCGCCGCCCATGTAATGCCGGCCTCCACTCATCAGCGCACCCTCGACGTCATGCCCCTGAAGGCGATTCGGGAGCACGCGGTCGCCCGACGGCCTGGGCACCTTGTAAGCGCTCGGCACTCGCCGGACGACTCCTCGCCTCACAAGCGATCGCCGGGCCGATATGGCACACGATGGCCGACCAGCGGTGAAACGATACTGGCGTGGACGACGGCAGCGATGCACTTGCGGCGGCGGGACTGTCGTGTGGGTCGTGCGGGACACAGTTGAGCGCGACAGCGAAGTTCTGCAGCGAGTGCGGTTCGCCGCTCACGGAGGCCACCCGATCGGCGGAGTACAAGCAGGTGACGGTGTTGTTCGCCGACGTCATGCACTCCATGGACATCGCGGCGGCGGTGGGTCCGGAACGCCTCCGCGAGATCATGGCCGAACTTGTCGATCACGCCGCTGGAGTGGTGAAGCGGTACGGAGGGACCGTCGACAAGTTCACCGGCGACGGCATCATGGCGGTCTTCGGCGCTCCGATCGCGTATGAAGACCATGGCGCTCGGGCCTGTCTAGCGGCAATGGGTATCCAGGAGCAGATGACTCAGATAGCGACTGGGGTCGCGAGCCGAGACGGAATTGACCTACGTTTGCGAATCGGTCTCAACTCCGGCCAGGTCGTCGCCGGTGACATCGGTTCTACTTCTCTGGGTTATACGACGATCGGTGAGCACGTTGGATTGGCGCAGCGGATGGAGTCCGTGGCACCGCCTGGTGGCGTGATGCTGTCAGACTCCACTGCGCGGATCGTCGCAGATGTTGCGACCCTTGCTGAGCCTGAGATGGCGCACGTCAAAGGCGCAACCGAGCCCGTGCCAGCGCACCGCCTTCTGGCGATGACGGAGCATCGTGAACTCGGCGGCCGCCACGCATCCACTCTGGTGGGACGTGAGTGGGAAGTGGGCGCATTGACCGGGATGTTGCACCGGGCGGTCGGTGGCCACGGATGCGTGGTCGGCATCGTAGGTCCCGCTGGTATCGGCAAGAGTCGCCTGGTTTCCGAGACGGCGTCGATTGCGAGAAGGCTTGGCGCCGAGGTCTTTTCTGCCTTCTGTGAATCCCATGCCGCTGAAGTCCCGTTCCGTGTCGTCGCCGCCTTGCTGCGGACGGCGTTCGGGATCAACGAGTTGAGCGCCGAATCGGCCCGAAAGCGGGTTCGTGAACGAGTCTCCAGCGCGAACCCTGAAGATCTTCTCTTGCTCGATGATTTGCTCGGTATCCGCGACCCCATCCAAGAAGTACCCGACATCGCGGCTGATGCCAGGCGACGACGCATCACCACCTTGGTCAATGCGGCATACCTGAGCCGGTCAACGCCAGCCGTGTATGCCATCGAGGACGTGCACTGGGTCGACCCGATCAGCGAGTCGATGTTGGCCGATTTTCTATCGGTGGTGGCCCGGGCTCACTCGCTTGTGCTGATCACATATCGGCCCGAATACCGGGGAGCTTTGTCACACGTTTCCGGCACACAAACCATTTTCCTTGCACCGCTGGATGATTCGCAGACCGTAACGCTCGTCGAAGAGTTGCTGGGTTCCCATCCGTCAGTTGCAGTGTTGATCGCGCAGATCGCCGAGCGCGCGGCCGGCAATCCGTTCTTCGCCGAGTCCATCGTGCGTGACCTCGCCGACCGAAACGTGCTCGAGGGGGCACGAGGTGAATACGTCTGCACCCAGGACCACGCGGATGTCACTGTGCCTGCGACCCTTCAGGCCGCGATCGCTGCCAGGATCGACCGGCTCGGTGCTGCGGCAAAAAAAACGCTCAACGCCGCGGCGGTCATCGGTGTGCGATTCGACGAGGACCTGCTGTCCGAACTCGCCGACAGCACCGCGCTGCCGAAGCTCCTCGAGGCGGAACTGATCGATCAGGTGGCGTTCGCACCGCAGGCCGAGTTCGGGTTCCGCCACCCGTTGATCCGCAGGGTGGCCTACGAGTCCCAGCTGAAGGCGGATCGGGCCGCGCTGCACCGTCGCCTTGCGGACACCATTACAGTCAGCGCGTCGTTGGGCGACGAGAACGCGGCGCTGATCGCCGAGCATCTGGAGGCCGCCGGGGATTTGCGGGCCGCATACGACTGGCATATGCGAGCAGGAGCGTGGCTGGCCAGCCGCGATATCGCCGGCGCGTGCTTGAGTTGGGAGCGTGCGCGGCAGGTCGCTGACACGATCGCCGTTGACGACCTCGACGCCGTGTCGATGCAGATTGCTCCGCGCACGTTGTGGTGTGCCAATGCCTGGCGGCTTCATGCCGGTGTCGCCGGCCGTCGTTTCGAGGAACTGCAGGAGTTGTGCGATCGCGCTGGAGACAAGAGGTCGCCGGCGATTGCCATGACGGGGCTTCTGGCCGAAGGCGTGGTTCAGGGGCGGATTCGGGAGGCATCGCAGCTCGCCGCGGAGCACACGGCGCTGATCGAATCGATCGCCGATCCGACGTTGACTGTGGGTCTCGGGGTTGCGACCGCGGGGGTCAGGGTCGTGACCGGTGAAATCGAGGAAGTACTGAGGTGGTCGGACACTGTCATCGACTTGGCCCACGACGACCCAGTCAGAGGGAACTATGTCATGGGCTCTCCGCTGGCCGCCGCGTATGCAACCCGCAGCCTCGCGCGATGGTGCTTCCTGCATCCAGGGTGGCGCGAAGACATGGAGCGGGCGGTCGAGCTCGCCCGCGCCAGCGATCCGTGGACCAGAGCGACCGTCATGTTCTTCACCTTCGGCGCCGGTCTCGCCTCTGGCATTTATACGGCCGACGCCGCCGCATGCCGCGAGATCGATGATGCGCTCAGAATGGCTGAGGCAGCTGGTGACGATCTGGCCGTGAGCATGACCAAGTACACGAAGGGGCTCGCGCTGGTTCACGGGGACGCCGCGAACCGTGACCGCGGACTCGAGGTGCTGACGGAGGTTCGTGAACTGACCCTGGAGGGCCGGTTCTACTTGTCCGAGCTTCCCGTGGTCGAGTTGTATGCTGCCCGCGAACGGGGACGTGGCGGCGATGTAGACGACGCCATCAGCGGTATGCGGACCGCACTCGACTTGTTGTTCGAGCGGGGCCAATTCGCATGGGGCGTGGTCGCCAGCGCAGTTTTCGTTGAGACGTTGCTCGACCGTGGCGGCGACGACGATGTGGCAGAAGCCGAGGCGGTGACCGACCGGATGGCAACAGCTCCGCTCGAAATGGCGTCTAGCTGCCTCGATTTGTGGTTGCTGCGGTCGCGCGCGCTGATCGCCGACGCCCGCGGCGACGAGAGCGTCTACCGTGACTATCGGGATCGCTATCGCGCGACGGCCACCTCACTTGCCTTTGAGGGGCATATGCAGTGGGCCGAGTCAATGCCATGACCGTTGCTAGTCAGAAGGCCGCGCCCCTGTCTCGATAAAGACGAGTTCTGAGCGTCTCAGTTATCGGTCGCAGAACCAATTGCGATCTGACACGCATCTCTGGCCTGCGGCGACAGGCAATCTTAGCCGTCAGCGTCGGTTGATTAGACCCGTAGGTCTACCGTCATGGGGCTGTGGTCGCTGTGGGCAAGCCAGTCCGCATGTGAACCCACCGCGACGGCTTCGACCGCGTCTGGTCGGGACACGAACGTGTAATCGATGTGATAGGGCTTGTCGATGTTTCTGGTCCACCACAGAGTTGGATCTGGCTCTGCCGGGCTGTCGACCGATCTGTCGGTCGGTGTGGCCTAGGCGTGGCAGGTGCAGGATTCGAACCTGCGTAGGCGTAAGCCGACGGATTTACAGTCCGCTCCCATTGGCCGTTTGTTGGTTCAAGCTGTGTTGGCTGTCAAACAAAACAGCAGGTCAGACGGTTGGCTCTGTTGGCGACTGAAAGTCGTTGTCACTACTACTGCGGACGGTCTGCGGACGGTGTGCCGGTAGCGGACCACGACGTGACAATAGGCCGTAAACGAGCCGACTGGTACGCGGGCGGGCGCCCGCGCGGGCGATGACGATCGCCAAGGTGGAGTTGAAGATTGGCCACCTGAGTAATCGGGAAAGCCCGACGCGAAAGGCCAATCGAGATAGAAGACGGCCTTCGCCTACGGGTCGCCCTTCGCTGGCAATGTGCCCGATCGGACATCGTTGCGATGGATGCCGAGCACAAGCGCCACATCGACATTCAAGTGAAGACGAAGAACCACCCCGGACGCTGGGCGGCGAGCACTCGCGACGGACGCCTGCAACCCGAGCCGCGGGTAGATGAGCACCAGTTCTGGGGGTCCTGCCGTGGATGTCCAGCACTCCCGACGCGCCCGCAGACCCGGGCGTGAACCTGATCGCGGTGAGCGGCCCGGGTGATGGGCATGTCCTACGGCGGCTGGCTCGCCGCACAGCCGGCGCTGCATGCAAGGGAACGTGTCAGCCACCTCGTACTACTCACTCCGGCCGGTACCCTAGCTCCGCTCCCTCTCCAGTGGTGGTCAAGATGATGACCCCGGTAGTTCTGCGGTCGCCCCGAGGGTCCGTCGGTGCCGGACCTTACCCGCCGAAGGGCTTCGCCTTGACCGGCGGCACCGCGACGGACGTCTCGGGAGCCGCAGGCGGCGTCGTCGTGGTGGCGGTTTGTCCCAGGGTCATGCCGCCCCCCTGGATGAAGGTTGCACCCGTAGCGACACCACCGGATGCTCCCGATGCCTGTTCCTCATGAAGGGCCGCGCTCAGAACGCCCATCGCAACGATCGCGCTGCCACCCATAACTGCCGCGAACACCTTGACCCGTCCGTGCCGGACCTGCTGATTCGACTTCATGCGTGATCACTTCCTTTCTGCTCGGTATTGGTTTGCCTCGCCCGACCCGCGGCGCTTGCCAGGTTGGAGAGGCAACATACGCTCACAGCCTGTGAGCAGCCTGGACGATTGATGCCAATCCGCTTGGCGGTCGCCGCTGCAAGGAAGTCCCTAGAACGGGATAGCTAAACCTGACGTGCCCCGGTCGACGTGGTGGCAGAAGCCCCGGCATGGACGCGACGCGGAAGGCGCTGCTGTTTGCGTTTCGCAGTGCTGTAGCTGTGTTTCGCAGCAGTCGGACCGCCAGCCACCGCCGTCATGCGCAAAAACTGCACGAGCCATTTGCACGCTGCTATCGGCATGATGCCGTCCCCGTGTGCGGATCGATCCTGACGGAGGTGGGTGCGGTCGGGCTTTCCCGACGCCAGTCGTGAGATCGCGTCGGTGACCACGAGTTCGTCTGGCCACTTGAATCGTGCCAACCCCGTTGGGCGAACCAGAGCCGGAACGAATCAGGAGGTGATCAGCAAGTCGCCTGGCACGCCGAACCACAGGTCTTGATGCGATGAAGGGGCGGGGCCTCCGCTCCTCGTGACGTTCCCGGCGGATGCTGGGGTGCTCACTTTCCACGAATCACGGGAGGCCCCCATGGACGAGTATGACGGCAGGCAGTTTGTCGGGATAGATCTGCATCGGCA
>JAVRPG010000951.1:0-5226 GCA_032162325.1 Mycobacterium sp.
TATGTGACGCTGTTCTTCCTGGCCGGAATCCTCGCCATTCCTGAGGACATCCACAACGCGGCCCGCATCGACGGCGCGACGGCGTGGCAGCAGTTCCGGCGCATCACGCTGCCGATGCTGCGGCCGACGCTGTTCTTCGTGACGGTGACCGGGATCATCAGCGCGGCCCAGGTGTTCGACACCGTATACGCGTTGACGGGCGGCGGGCCGCAGGGCCGCACCGACCTGGTGGCCCACCGGATCTACGCCGAAGCGTTCGGCGCTGCGGCGGTGGGGCGGGCGGCGGTGATGGCGGTGGTGCTGTTCGTGGTCCTGGTCGGTGTGACGATCGTTCAGCACCTGTACTTCAGGCGGCGGATCACCTATGACATCACCTAATCGGGTCATTCCCGGCGCCGTCATCTATTCCGGGCTGGCGATCGGGGCGCTGATCACGGTGGCGCCGTTCACGTTGGGCCTGCTGACGTCGTTCACCTCGGCGCGGCAGTTCAACACACAGTCGCCGCTGTCGTTGCCCAACCCGCCGACCCTGGAGAACTACGCCGGACTGGCCGACGCCGGGTTCGGTCGAGCCTTGGTCGTGACGGCGTTGATGACTGCGGTCATTCTGCTCGGGCAGATGACGTGCTCGGTACTGGCGGCCTATGCCTTTGCGCGGCTGCGGTTTCCGGGCCGAGACGTGCTGTTCTGGATCTACATCGCCACCCTGATGGTGCCGGCCACGGTGACTGTTGTCCCGCTGTATCTGATGATGGCCGAGGCTGGACTGCGGAACACGTTCTGGGCGTTGGTGTTGCCGTTCATGTTCGGTTCGCCGTATGCGATCTTCCTGCTGCGGGAGTACTTTCGCGCCATCCCCGCCGACCTGATCAACGCCGCCCGCGTCGACGGAGCCAACACGCTGGACGTCATCGTGCATGTGGTGGTGCCCGCGAGCCGGCCGATCCTGGTGACACTCGCGTTGATCACCGTGGTGTCGCAGTGGAACAACTTCATGTGGCCGCTGGTCATCACCAGCGGAAGCAAGTGGCAGGTGCTGACCGTGGCGACGGCGGGATTGCAGTCGCGCTACAACGCGCAGTGGACGTTGGTGATGGCGGCGACGACGGTGGCGATCGTGCCGCTGATCGTGTTGTTCATGGCGCTGGGCCGCCACATCGTCCGCTCGATCGTGGTGACGGGGCTGAAATGAGTTATCGGCCACGCGTTTCCACACTCGTCGCGGTGTGTGTTGCCGCGACCATGGCCGTCCTGCTCGTCGCCGCGATGCTGCTGGGCAGATCCGACGAACCAACTGGCCGGACCGTGGTGACGGTGCGGTTGTGGGACGAGCAGGTCGCGGCGGCGTATCGAGAGTCGTTCGCAGAATTCACCCGCGAACACCCCGACATCGAGGTTCGGGTCAATGTCGTCGCCTATTCGACCTACTTCGACACCCTGCGCACGGACGTGGCCGGCGGCAGCGCCGACGACATCTTCTGGTTGTCCAACGCCTACTTCTCCGGTTACGCAGACAGCGGCAGGCTGATGAACATCGCAGAGGCACTGGGCGCCAACGCGTCGGCGGCGTGGGAGCGCTCGGTTGTCAACCAGTTCACCCGCAATGGCGTGTTGTGGGCGGTGCCGCAGCTGACCGACGCAGGCATCGCGCTGTACTTCAACGCCGATCTCCTGGACGCCGCGGGTGTCGAACTCCGCGAACTGCTTTCCCTGCGCTGGTCGGTCGACGGCGACGACACGCTGCGGCCACTACTGGCCCGGCTGACCCTCGACGCCAACGGCCGGGCTGCGGACACACCGGGCTTCGACGCAACCCGCATCCGGCAGTGGGGCTACAACGCGGCCAACGACCTGCAGGGCATCTACCTCAACTACATCGGGTCTGCCGGCGGGGTGTTCTCCGTCGGCGACCGATTCGCGTTCGACAACCCGCAGTCGACCGAGGCGTTCGAATACCTGGTGCGGCTGATCAACACCGATCACGTCGCGCCGCCCGCGTCGGACACCAACGACGACGGCGACTTCTCCCGCAACCAATTTCTGCAGGGCCGGATGGCGCTGTTCCAGTCCGGCACCTACAACCTGGCCGCCGTCGCCGACCAGGCGCCGTTCCGGTGGGGCGTGGCGATGCTGCCATCCGGGCCGAAGGGCCGCGTCAGCGTCACGAACGGCATTGCCGCCGCGGGTAATTCAGCCACCAAACATCCCGACGCCGTGCGGCAGGTGCTCGCCTGGATGGCCAGTCGTCGCGGCAACGAGTATCTCGGTGCGCGTGGCGCCGCCACCCCCGCCGTGCTCGCGGCCCAACCCGTCTACGACAAGTACTGGGCATCGCGCGGCGTCGACGTGAGCCCGTTCTTCAAGGTGCTCAACGGTCCTCGCATTCCGGCACCCGGTGGTGCTGGGTTCGCCGCGGGGTTCGAGGCCCTCAAGCCGTACTTCGCCGAGATGTTCCTGGGTCGCAGCGACGTGCCGACCAGCCTCGCCGATGCCCAGCGGGCGGCCAATTCGGCCGCACAGCGATAGCGTCGCGAGTCATGAATTCAGCCAGCGTCCTTGCTGTTCGCGTGGACAACGAAGTCGCATAGGTGCTCTACGATGCCACAATGCGCGTGGCAATCTACCTTCGGCAGAGCCAGGACCGTACCGGCGAGCAGCTCGGCATTGACAGGCAACGCCTAGAGCGATGCCAAAAGACAGGTACCGCCATCGTGACCGCTGCCGACGGCGTCGATACGTCAACGGACGGAGGCCGTTTGGTGGCCCGCATCCTGTCCTCAGTGGCACAGGGCGAGGTTGAGCGGAAGGCTGCTCGCCAGCAGTCGGCCGCACAGCAGGCCGCCAAGCAAGGCCGTGGGTCGGGGGCCGACGTGCGTTCGGGTATGAGGCAGACGGGGTAACTGTTCGCGAGAGTGAAGCGGTTCTGATCAAGCAGGGCTACGCCGACGTGCTTGCGGGTGAGTCGCTGGGGGAGGTGGCGCGGCGTTGGGCCGCAGCCGGATTCATCACCACACAGGGCAAGCAGTGGAAACGTCACGCCGTCAAGGACGTGCTGACGAACCCCCGCAACGCAGGTCTGCGCCGCTACCGCACCGCCGAGGACCGAGCAGCGATCCGCAAGGATCCAACGCTGGGCATTACCGGGGGCGCGGAGTGGCCCGCCATCGTGGACGAACCGACCTGGCGTGCAGCCGTGCGCATCCTGTGCGACCCGTCGCGGCGCAGTCCTGCCAAGGGCGGCAAGGGACTGCTGACTGGCCTGGCTATCTGCGGTGTCCCTGGATGCGGTCAAACCGTCCACCGTGGCGGGGGCGCACACCCCGGCGTGCAGACCTACCGGTGCAGTAGCGGCAAGCATGTCGCACGCAAGGCTGAGCCGGTGGACGAGTACATCACCGATTTGACCCTCGGAAAGCTGATGGAGCCGGACGCCGCCAAGCTGTGGACCGCTGAGCTTCCCGATGCGTCGGCACTCATGGCCGAGGCCGACATCCTGCACCAAGAGTTGGACAGCATCGACCAGGACCGCACTGACGGCCTGATAGACCGCGCACGGTGGCGCACGATGAATGAGCGGGTGCAGGCCCGCCTGGCCGAGATGGAGGCCCAGATCTCCCTGGCGGGCCAGTCGCCGCTGGCAATTGTCGCCGCTGATGACGTTGAGGCGACGTGGGAAGGGCTGTCAACCGCGCAGCGGCGCAACATTATTGCGGCCCTGATGACGCCAGTGCTGCACCTAGTTGGTGCCGGTACGCGAAACTTCAGGGAAGAGACAGTCGAGATCCGTTGGAAGAGACCGTGACCCGTGAATGATCGACGCGATCCGGTATATCTGAGCATCGCTCATCGGGGGTGCCTTAGCCAGCTCCTTGCGCACAAACCGGGCTCTACGCTCGGCTGCGGTCTCGGTGGCTGCGGTCACATCAGCTAGCTTGTCGCTACCCGTTTGACCGACCAGAGAAATCTCCCAGGCCCGAGGGCCACAGGAATGCCCCGCGTTGACCCCCAGCTACCCCGTGGAGACACCAGAACCCTTGTCCCGGTGTCGATCTACTCGGGTTAGCGCACGGGGAAAGTCCCCCCGTTCGACGGGCCAGCCGCCGTGAAACGCTGACCGCATGAAAATCATGCACTTGCATATAGATGACACCCGGAGAGGATGCAACTCAGGGCCCGGAGGGGAACGAGGACCCGTTCGACGCACCAAACACGGTGCGACCATTTAGGGGTGTGCAAGCACAGGCCCGGGCTGAGGTCTGAGTGTGATAGCAGCACCCAAGGTTGCGGTCAAGATTGCAGTCAGAGCCTATATCTCTAGTGCCGCAATCTTGCTGCCTTGCAATCTTGCAACATCGAAGAGGGCAACGCCCGGAGGAGTGGAACATTGAGCGAATCAATACGGCTGTACAGAGGGACGGACATGGCTGAATCAGAGCCCGTGACGTGGCGATTGGCACCCGGCTACCTGGCGGCAGGGAAGGTTAACCTACTCGTTGGTGACGAGGGAATCGGCAAGTCACTCTGGACAATTCGTGCAATCGCATCCATCACCACCGGCAAGCCGTGGGGTCCGTTCACCATCGCCAGCGAACCCGCCGACGTGATACTGATCGCCACCGAGGATGGATGGGCCGACACCATCAGACCCCGCCTGGAAGTGGCCGAGGCTGACCTAGACAGTTCACCGACGTACGTCTCCAGCTCCATGACTGCGGTAGCAACCTCCGCGAGAATCGCGTCAGTGTCGCGCATCTTGTCGGCCGGCTCCAAGACCACGCGCCGGATTCCCTGCAACAGTTGAGCGCTGACCGGCATTCGGGCCGGGTCGACATTGACCATCGACACGCGGGGCAACGGGTCCATTTCCGAATGTTCTCCTTCGTTTGGTGCGGACACACGGGGAGCGTAGGAGACGGTCCGGCCTGGGCGACGGCCTGACAGGCGACCGCGGCTAGCTGCGGGCCGTGGGGAACGGCGCGGCGAGCTGACCTATCCGGCTGCAGCCTTGCGCTTCAGCTTCGCACCGCATTCCTCGCACGTGAAGTTCGTTTGACTCAACGGCACACGCTGAACATGTGGGCACTTAGAGCATTTGACCTTCGAGCTCGGCTCCTCGGCTTGCGTTGCATCTGATGTGAACCGGTAGCCGCAGTGCTTGCATACCTTGGCGTCGGCCAGGATAGTTTCCGCGCAGTCTGGACACTTCTTTGTCGACCTCGACGATGT
>JAVRPG010000952.1:0-2610 GCA_032162325.1 Mycobacterium sp.
ACTAGCCAGGAACGGTGACACGATGACCGCGATTTACGGAATGATGGTGACGATGCCCGTCCTCTTCGCCAGCGCAGGCTACGTCCTCGTGTCATCCGGCGGCACCGACGAGTACAAGGGCTGCAAGTCCGATGACTGACGAGGAAGCCATCCGCGCACTCATCCTCCGCTGGGCCGACGCCATCCGCACCGGCGATCTCGAATCAGTTCTCGCCGATCATGATCCGAACATTGTGATGTCGACGTGCCGCCACCGTACGACAGTATTCGCGGCATCGACGCCTACCTCGCGTCATGGCCGCCGTTCTTCGAGTGGCTGCGGCAGGGTGCGGTCTTCGAGATCGTCGAGATCGACGTGACGGCCGGCACCGACGTGGCGTTCGCCTACGCCCTGCTGCGCTGCGGTACGCCCGAGGACTTTGCGGCCAACCCCGACAACCGTCTACGGCTCACCATGGGACTCCGTAACAGCGACGGCCGCTGGGTCGTCACGCACGAGCATCATTCGTTCCCGATGGTCGACTAGTGCCTGCGCTCGGCCAGCGCCCGCAGGAAGAACGTCAGGTTGGTCGGGCGCTCGGCCAGCCGGCGGACGAAGTAGCCGTACCACTGCGTCCCGAACGGCACGTAGACCCGGATGCTATTGCCCTCATCGGCCAGCCGTCGTTGCTCGGCATCGCGGATGCCGTACAGCATCTGATACTCGAAATCGTCCACCCCGCGACCAGTTTCACGGGCCAGCACAGGCACCGCCTCGATGATCTGCGGATCGTGCGAGGCCACCATCGGATAGCCGGCGCCGGCCATCAACACCTGCAGACAGCGTAGGTAGGAGTCGGTAACCTCGTCACTGGCACGGTAGGCCACCGACGCGGGTTCGTCGTAGGCCCCCTTGCACAACCGGATACGTGCCCCGGACGCCGCAAACTCGCGGCAGTCGTCCTCGGTGCGCTTCAGATAGGCCTGCAAAACCGCACCCAGCCAATCGAACTCGGTGCGCAGATCCCGCACGATCGACAAGGTCGAGTCCGTGGTGGTGTGGTCTTCGGCGTCGACCGTCACCCACGCTCCCACTCGCTGCGCCCGCTCACAGATCGTGTGCGCGTTCTCCAGCGCGATCTTCTCGCCGTCGCGCGGCAGCGCCTGACCCAGCGCCGACAGCTTCAGCGACACCTCCAGCGGCCGCACCTTCGATGCGGGCTCGCTGCGGGTGCCGAGCGCGTCGAGCAACTCGAGGTAGGCGTCGACCGTCGCATTCGCGGTGTCGACATCGGTGACATCCTCGCCGAGGTAGTCGATGCTGACCAGGCGCCCCGAATAGCGCAGTTGCTCAACCGAATTCATCGCGTCGGCGACGGTCTCGCCGGGCACGAACCGGTGCACCACCTGACGGGCGACGGGCAGCCGCTCGGCGGTGCGTCGCAACCCCTCCATTCGGCTGGCCGCCATGATCGCCGGGCGGGCCACCCGGTGAAACACCTCGGCCATCATTCGGTCCCCATGTGCGGGTAGTTGTGGTCGATCGGCGGGACAAAGGTCTCCTTGATCGACCGGGCCGAGGTCCAGCGCAGCAGGTTCAGCGCCGAGCCGGCCTTGTCATTCGTGCCCGACACCCGCGACCCGCCGAATGGCTGCTGGCCCACCACCGCCCCGGTGGGTTTGTCGTTGACATAGAAGTTGCCCGCCGCGTGGCGCAGCCGCTGCTCGGCGGTCAGCACCGCCGCCCGGTCGTCGGCGATCACCGCACCGGTCAACGCGTACTTCGCGCCCTTGTCGACGACATCGAGAATGCGGTCGTAGTCCTCTTCTGGGTACACGTGCACCGACAGGATCGGCCCGAAGTACTCCGTGCAGAACGCCTCGTCCGTCGGATCGTCGGACAACAGCACCGTCGGGCGGACGAAATATCCTTCACTGTCGTCGTATTCGCCTCCGACGGCGATCGTCACGTTGGCCGCACTCTTGGCCCGCTCGATCGCCTTGACGTTCTTCGCGAATGCCCGCTCGTCGATCAGCGCGCCGCCGTAGTTGGTCAAATCGGTGACGTCGCCGTAGCGCAACGCCTCGGTAGCGGACAGGAAGTCGTCGCCCATCTGCTGCCACACCGACCGCGGGACGAACGCCCGCGACGCCGCCGAGCACTTCTGGCCCTGATAGTCGAACGCGCCGCGAATCAGCGCCGTGCGCAACACATCCGGACGCGCAGAGGTGTGCGCGACCACGAAATCCTTGCCGCCGGTCTCGCCCACCAGCCGTGGATACGTGTGATAGCGGTCGATATTATTGCCCACCTCGCGCCACAGATGCTGGAACGTGCCCGTCGACCCGGTGAAGTGGATCCCGGCCAGCCGCGGATCCGCAAGTGCCACATCGGAAACCGCGATGCCGTCGCCGGTGAGCAGGTTGATGACACCCGGCGGCAGGCCCGCGGCCTCGAGCAGCTGCATGGTCAGATACGCGGCGAAGGTTTGGGTCGGCGAGGGCTTCCACACCACGGTGTTGCCCATCAACGCGGGCGCGCTCGGGAGGTTGCCCGCGATGGCCGTGAAGTTGAACGGCGTGATCGCGTAGACGAAACCCTCCAGTGGCCGATAGTCGGTGCGGTTCCAC
>JAVRPG010000953.1:0-3188 GCA_032162325.1 Mycobacterium sp.
GGACTGCTCCGCGCCGGTGCGCCCGCGGAGGTCCGCGGGCTGGAGTTGCCGCCCGGGGTCGCGCTGCGATGCGCAGAATCGGTGGCGCGCGGCAACGCCTCGGCGGGCTGGTGCGTCTCGATCGCGATCACCAGCAGCCTGCTGGTCGCGTACCTGCCTGCTTCCAGCCGCGATGCGCTTTTCGGTGACGGACGCGGCGTCGCGGCGGGAGTCTGGGCGCCGCGCGGAACAGCGCGGACGGTCGATGGCGGCGTCGTGGTGTCGGGACGCTGGTCGTTCTGCAGCGGAATCACCCACGCGGACATGATGTTTGCCGGATGTCTTGTCGACGATCAGCGCGTTCCGTCGGTGGTCGCCCTGCCGAAACAAGACCTCGAGGTTCTCGACACCTGGCACACGCTGGGCCTGCGCGGCACCGGCAGTCATGACTCGGTGGCCGACGAGGTGTTCGTGCCTGCCGATCGCGTTCTCTCGATATTCAATGGTCCGGTCGTGGACCGGCCGCTGTATCGCTTCCCCGTGTTCGGGTTCTTCGCGTTGTCGATCGGTGCGGCTGCGTTGGGCAATGCACGCGGCGCGATCGACGACCTCACCGAGCTGGCCTGTGCCAAGAAGGGGCTGGGGTCGACGCGCACGTTGGCGGAGCGGCCTGCGACCCAAGCGGCGGTGGCGACGGCCGAGTCGTCGCTGAGCGCAGCGCGGGCGCTGTATTACCAGGCGATCGAGACTGCGTGGCAGGCCAGCCAGGACGGCGAAGGCGTGTCGGTCGAGGCGCGAAACCGCCTGCGCCTGGCAGCAACTCACGCGGTCCGGTCCTCCGCCGACGTGGTCCGCGACATGTACGACCTTGCAGGCGGCAGCGCGATTTACGACGACTCGCCGCTGCAGCGACGATTCCGCGACGCGTATACCGCGACGGCACATTTTCAGGTCAATGAGGCATCGCGCGAGTTGCCCGGCCGCATCCTGCTCGACCAGCCTGCCGACGTGGCCATGCTGTGACCGGACGGATCGAAGTCGCACTGCCGTTCTGGCTGGATCGGCCCGACGAGGAGGCGCTGGACGTCGCGCATGCGGCCCGTGAAGCCCGGTTCGACACGCTGTGGATTGGCGAGATGGCCACCTACGATGCCTTCTCGTTGGCCACCGCGGTCGGCCACCGCGTGCCCGGCCTGCACCTGAAGCTCGGGCCGCTGGCTCTCGGCGTGCGCAGCCCGGTAACTCTGGCGTTGGGCGCATCCTCGGTCGCGTCCCTCACCGGCAGCGACGTCGACATCGCGCTGGGCGCTTCGAGTCCGGCGATCGTGGTCGGCTGGCACGACCGATCGTGGGCGGAGCACGCCTCACGCATGCGCGAAACGATCGACTGTCTGAGGTCCATCATGGCCGGGACTCGAGCCGACTACACCGGTCAACACGTACGCAGCCACGGCTTCCGGCTGCGAAAACCGATGCCGGACAGCAGAATCGCCGTCGGCGCTTTCGGGCCTGCGATGACGCGGGTGGCGGCGCAGCACGCTGATGACGTCGTGCTGAATCTGGTTCCGCCCGCCAGGGTCGCCGACATGAGGGCGATCATCGACGCCGAAGCTGCCGCGGCCGGGCGCATCCCGCCGGGCCTGACGGTGTGGGTCCCGGTCGCAGTCAACCCGGGCGAGGCGGCGCTAGGTCAGCTGGCTGCTCAGCTGGCCGCCTACCTTGCCCCTCCCGGATACGGCGAAATGTTCAGCGAGCTAGGCTTTCTCGATCTCGTTCAGCGCGCCCGCGGAGGTGCAAAGCGCGCCGAGCTGGCGGCCGCCGTCCCCATCGAACTGCTCGACCAGGTATGCGCCCTGGGGTCCCCGGAGGCCGTGGCCCGGCGGTTGCAGGCTTATCACGACGCCGGCGCCGTCAGCGTGGCGATCGTGCCGTCTACCGCCGATGACCCCTGCGGCGCCACTACGCTCAACGCGGTACGAGCTGGTTCGGGCGCTTCGACTGAGTAGGCGGAACGCACGCGCTCAGAGCCGAAACAGCTGCTGCGCGTTGCGGTATGCGATCTTCTCTCTGTCGGCTGGGCTGATCGGTGCCTCGGCCAGAAATTTGGAATGCTCCACGGGGTCACCGAACGGGTAGTCGCTGGAGAACATGATGCGGTCGGCGCCGAACACCTGCAGGGCGCACAGCAACGGCGGCGTCGTGGTGTAGCCGCAGATGGTGATGTGCACGTGTTCGCGGATGACGTCGGCCACCGAAGGCGCGCCGGGGTCGGCGATCGCAAGCCTGGCATCGGCGCGCATCAGCGAGAACGGCAGGTTCTCACCCATGTGCCCGATGACGATCTGCAGTTTGGGATGACGGGCGAAGACGCCCGCGGCCGCCAGCCGCAGCACGTGCAGGCCGGTCTCGGCGTGCCATCCCCAGGCCGCGGTGGCCAGCGCCCTGCCTGCCTGTTCGGGAAGACCGCTGAAGTACACGTCGGCGACCTGCTGCGGGGGATAGGTGGGGTGCAGATAAATCGGAGCGTCGAGTTCCTCGATGGCCGTGAGTAATTCGTCGAACTCGGGTGCGTCCAGGAATCGTCCCTGGGTGTGCCCGTTGATGACGACACCGCAGAATCCCAGCTCGGTGATCGCGCGCTTGGCCTCCACGATCGCGGCACCAGGGTCCTGGGTGGGAAGGGTGGCCAACGCGTTGAACCGGTCGGGGTGGGCCGCGATCGCTTCGGCGCAACGGTCGTTGAGTGCTCTGCTGAGTTCAACGGCGGCTTCGGCGGGCACCTGCTGAGACCCCGGCGCGACGACGGACAGGACCTGCACATCGATGCCCGCGTCGTCCATGGTCCGCAGTCGCTGCTCTTCGACGTCCGCCAATTTTGCGGAGAGGGCTTCAGGTCCCATTGGGGTCGGCCACACCTGGTCGACGAGATCGGCGGGAAGCACATGTTCCTCAAGGGCGATCAGTGTCATGGCGGTCCTTCTCATCATGAGTCGGTGCTTGGCGGGGCTTTTGGCCCCCACCATCGCCCGTCTGCGCCAGCCATGTCGTCAACGCTGACACCCATCAACCCTGCCCGCCAGCCCCACTCTCGACGTACCAGCTAGCCGCAGACGAGATAGTGCGGGGGTGAGCCGTTCAGCTTGTCGCGCAGCGCGGTGTTCAACCGTCCACCGTGGCCGGTTGCGCCCAGCTCGCCAACACTCTCAGCC
>JAVRPG010000954.1:0-6711 GCA_032162325.1 Mycobacterium sp.
GTCGACGGCGCGCGCGATCGCCGCGTCGGCACCGTCCTGGGTGGTCAGATCGCCGAATGCCAATTCCACGGCCGCCGCGCCTTTCTCGAGCGCCTCGGCACGAACCTTCTCCGCCTGCGGCTCGTCGATATCGCTGATGACGACCCGCGCGCCCTCCGCAGCGAACTCGTGGACGATGCCGCGCCCGATATTGGATGCGCCACCGGTGACTACGACCCGTGCTCCCGACAGTCCCAGATCCATGGTTCTCCTTACCTGCCGTCGCGGTTGCAGCTGCAGTTGCTCCGTCTGGGTTTAACTTCAATTAGAAAGTGTAGCGCCGGACGGCGTTCGTCGTGGCCGTTTTACGTTCCACGTGACCGGGATTTGGACGTGACTGAAGCACATCAGCCGATGAGCGTTGACACTCCGTTCTCCATTATTCTAAAGTAGATTACATAATCTGACGTTCCGATCGGCGGACGCATCGGGCGCAACCGGGCCCGGTGGTCCTGCGAGTGCCGTCCACTCGAAGAGGGGTTCTTCATGAAGGTCGTGGTTGATTTCGCCAAATGCGCCGGTCTCGGCATCTGTGAGTCGATGGCTCCCGATCTCTTCGAGGTCAACGATGGCGGAGAACTGGTCCTACTCAAGGACGAGGTAACTGGCGATGACCTCGAAGTCGTGGAGGAAGCGGTGTCCGGCTGTCCCACCGAGGCGCTGAGAATCGAGCGCTGAGCAGCGGGGCGCGGGGACTCAGTCTGATGACTGTCGAGCGTCTAGTTGTAGTCGGCGCGTCACTGGCCGGTCTGCGGGCAGTGGAAGCGGCGCGCAAAATGGGATACCAGGGGACGGTGACGCTGATCGGCGCTGAGCGGCACCTGCCCTACGATCGACCGCCGCTGTCGAAAGAGTTTCTTGAGTCGAGCCACTCCGGTAGTCCACGACCCGCTCCGTTCTTCCGGGACGATGGGTACTTCGCCGACGAACTCGACGTCGAGGTCCTCCTGGGTGAGCCGGCCACCGGGCTGGACACCGACCGCCGGGTAGTTCTGGTTGGTGACCGCGAGATCGGCTACGACGCAGTGGTCATTGCCACCGGCTCGACATTGCGGACCTTGCCCGGAACCGATCATCTGGCTGGAGTGCACGGCCTACGGACGCTCGATGACTCGTTGGCCATTCGCGCGGCGCTCGGGGCGGGCGCACGCACCGTCGTCATTGGCGCCGGATTCATCGGCTCGGAGGTCGCCTCCGGTGCCAGCAAGCACGGCGCAGAGGTCACCGTCGTCGAAGCACTGTCCACGCCCTTGGTGCGCGCGACCGGAGCACAGATGGGTACGGCGATCGCGTCCCTGCATGAACGCAACGGCACCAGACTGCTGTGTGGCACCGCAGTGCACGCGGTCGAGGGGGACGGCAGTGTTGAGCGGGTTGTTCTCGCTGACGGCACGATCATTCCCGCCGACCTCGTGGTGGTCGGTATCGGCGTGACTGCATGCGTCGAGTGGCTGGATGGTTCGGGCCTGACCCTTGACAACGGGATCGTCTGCGATGAGACCCTCTGGACCGGGGTGCCCGGGGTGTACGCCGCCGGCGACGTCGCCAACTGGCTGAATCCGGTGTTCGGCGTCCGTCAGCGCATGGAGAACTGGACTGCCGCTGCCGAACAGGGTGCAGCAGCAGCGCGCAACGCGCTCGACCCCGAGCACGCGAAGCCCTACGCGACGGTTCCATACTTCTGGTCGGATTGGTACGGCTCGCGGATCCAGTTCGTTGGGACCCCCGCAGCCGACGAAGTCGCCCTCGTCGACGGTGACCTCGATGCCGGCGGCCGGTGGGTGGCCCTCTACCGCCAGGGCGACCGGTTGGTGGGGGCGCTGACCGTCGACGGGCAGGCCGTGATCATGAAATACCGTCGGCTGATCGGGCAGCACGCCTCGTGGCAGGACGGTCTGGACTTCGCCGACGAACGAAAGGCATCGGCGCTCGCCAAAGCCGCAGGGACGCGCTGACATACACCTGCTGTCCCTGGGCACTGGGGAGTGTTCGTGTTGCGATCTCGTCGCGAAGCTGTTGGCGCAGAGTCTGATACGCCAGCGTGCCTGCCAACCCTGCATTCAACAGACGTCGCGGGCGTCGTTATCACGCCCGACTTGTCGAGCCGAGAGTGGCAGCGGGACTGTTTTGTAATGGATGTTAAGCCGTCAGACCGGGCGGTCGTACACGGCGACACCGCGAAAGTGAATGCCGCTTCCGGGGGACAGGGTCAACGGCACACGGCAAAGATGGCGCCGCTGATCGGGTAGCGGTAGTTGTCAGCGCGCCGGGTCGGTGAGGCCGTGAATGACCAGCGACTTGGCGTTGGCAACAACGGCATCCACCGAGCCGCGCCGGGAGTCCCACCATTCGACGGTCCAATTCAGCGCCCCGAACACCAGCATCTGCGCGATGTACAGGTCAAGGTCCGCGCGGAGCCCCCCAGAACGAGCCAGCTCGTTGATCAGCCTTCGCCAGATCTCGCCATAGCGTTCCTCTTCGAGGATCTGACGCTTCCGAATCTTCGACGGCACCTGCCCCGAGTTTCGGATGGCTGCCGTTGTGTAGTCAGAGATTTCGAGCATGTGCCGGAGGTGGGCCTCAACTGCCGCCGACAGGCGGTCCACGGCAGGCGCATCTGCGGGGAGGCCTTCGAGGACCGTGACGACGTGTTCGCGCATGTCGGCGATCCCGGCCCACATCACTTCTTCGATGAGATCTTCGCGAGACGGGAAATAGTAATAAATCGCGGGCGCCTGAAGTTCGGCATGGGCAGCGACATCGGTGAGGCGCAGACCGGCGTACCCCTTGACGCTCAGCATGTAGGCGGCAGCGTCCAAGATACGGCGCCTGGTGAGCGCTGACTTCGAATCTCCGTCGGTAACGCCTTCCGACGTGCCCGGGGAGCCGTTGTCGGCAAGTCGCGCCACCTGGTAAGAGTACCGAGCCGCTTGTCATACGGTCGGCCCGACAGGCGATAAGTGAATAGTGGCTCAATCAAACGCTGCTGGCGACGCTGTCGTTGAGGCGATTGTTTTCGGCGTGAGCTGACGGTGCGGCGGTCACGGCTCTCACCAGTGCAACCAGGCTGACCAGCGCGAGCAGTTTCGCCAGTGATCGCGCGCAGCGCCGCGTCGTGTCTCTGGCCGTCACGCCAGCTCCCCGGGAGCTGCTTCGCGTCCCGGAGAAGCCATCAGCCGGAAAGCATAATTTAAGCGACATTAGAATCGATGCTTGGGAAAGTCAATGGTGTGTCGTGCCACCGCGGTTGGGATCGCCTGCATGGTGGACTTGTCTGCAGACGCGTAGGCCCGCGACTTCGCGACGGCGAAACGTGGAGCCCCAAGGCCCTAAACGGATTTCGGCTCAACGCGGGCTGCTCGATCGTTCCACCAAAGGCCTCGCCACCGGTGAATGTGTCGGTAGCAGCCGCCTGACTCGGAGCGGGTTCGCCGGACACGTCGTGCAGTGCGACGAGCCGGGCCTGCAGCACGTGTCCAGACAGCGCGAAGCCCCGCTGGTAGCGACTGAAGAATAATTGACGGTGAATTAAATTCAGGTACGCCGTCCGCGCCCGATGCCAATAGCCGATGGTGCAGTGCGGCGGGTCGCTCCGCTCCGATGCAGCCGATTCCGCGCCGCCGGTACTGAGTCGCAGCGGATGACTGATCCTGCGCGGCAGTGCCTTTGGGTGCACTGCCTGTATCCGAATCGACCTACCTAGAATCGAGCAGAAATTAAACTAGGTGACATATGTGTGCATCGCACTTGTAAGTGGTTCTTGCCTACGTCACGGTTTTAGCTGAATTTCGATTCGATCACGGCGCCGGTGATCGTCGGACCGCTCTCGCACCGACTGCGGCGCGGGCAAGGTGGAGGGAATCAGTTGAGCTATCGCACCGTCGTTGCCCAGCCGACGGGAGCCGTCGGCGGATTCGTCGCAATGGATCTCGAGACGGCGATGGCCACCAAAACCGAGCCGTCTGGACCGGTGAGCGCACGGGGCGTGTGGTCCGTTGACCGGACGAGGGCGGCGCAATAGTGCTCTCGACCGGGTCTGTCGCTAGGCCGTTCAGGGGGTTGGGTGGCTTCTTTGCGATGGCGCTTGACACGTTCGTCTGCATGTTCCGGCGGCCGTTCGCGTGGCGCGACTATCTGTTGCAGACGTGGTTCTTGGCCCGAGTGTCGTTGCTGCCGACGTTGATGTTGTCGATCCCGTCCACCGTCTTGACGGTGTTCACCTTCAACGTCCTGCTGGTGGAGTTCGGCGCGGCGGACTTCTCTGGGACCGGCGCATCGCTGGGCACGGTCAACCAGACAGGTCCCATCGTGACGGTGCTGGTGGTGGCCGGGGCCGACGCCACCTCGATGTGCGCCGATCTGGGGGCGCGCGCGATCCGCGAAGAACTCGATGCGCTTCGGGTCATGGGTATCAACCCAATTCAATCGCTGGTCGTGCCCCGTGTGCTCGCGGCGACAACGGTCGCCCTGCTGTTGTCCTCGCTCGTCATCCTGGTCGGGTTGGCCGGCGGCTTCTTTTTGTCGGTGTACTTCCAGCACGTGACCCCCGGCGCCTTCGTCGCGGGGATGACGCTGATCACCGGTTTGACTGACGTCGTGGTCGCCCTGGTCAAGGCGACCCTGTTCGGACTGACCGCCGGGTTGATCGCCTGCTACATGGGAACCTCGGTAGGCGGCGGACCTGCGGGCGTCGGCAACGCTGTCAACGAAACCGTGGTGTTCTCGTTCATCGCGTTGTTCGTGATCAATGTGATCATCTCCGCCGTCGGTTTCCAGGTGACCCCGTGAGCGCCAGCATCACAGTCGCGCAACGGCTTCCGCGGATCGCCAAACGGGCGCGAGGCGTCGTCGACGGCTTGGACCGAATCGGGTGGCCAGGCCGAGTTCTACGCGAAGACCTTGATCGCCACCGAAGACGCGGTCACGCGCTGCAAGTCCGAACTGATCCGGTTGATCGCCCAGATGAGTTTGGGCACAGGTGCACTGGTCATGATCGGTGGAACGACCGCGATCGTGGGGTTCCTGACGCTGTCCACCGGCGCCTTGGTCGCGGTGCAGGGGTACAACCAGTTCTCGCAGGTGGGCGTGGAGGCGCTGATCGGCTTCGCCTCGGCGTTCTTCAACGTGCGGCTGATCGCGCCGCTGACCGCAGGTGTGGCGATGGCGGCCACCATCGGCGCCGGCGCCACCGCGCAGATCGGTGCGATGCGGATCAATGAGGAGATCGACGCGCTCGAAGTGATGGGTATCCGCTCTGTGGCTTACCTGGCTTCGACCCGGGTGATTGCCGGTGTCGTCGTGGTCATCCCCGAGCACTTCTCGTGCTGCTCCCTGAGGGCATATCCATCCTGCAGGGCGCCGGCGTCGCGAACAGAAACACCAAACAGGCCGGCGGCAAAAGCGTCACAGTGACGTAGTGCTCGGACGTGGCCCCGCACCGGTGTAGTCGGATCGATTGCTGCCGGCTTGCCTGCGCTGAGGTCATCTCTCGTGCGTCGGCTCAGGCATTCGACTGACTTCTTCGGGCGACTTGGATGGGTCGCACCTACTTGTCCGTTGCCAATTGACCAGAGGCACGCGACCTGGGTTTTGCCACTGGATCTGAGGTAACCGGCCGGCCCGTGGGCGACACACGGTAGCACGATAGGTAGGATAGTTGGTATGGCGAAAGAGAAGATTTCGGTGACTGTAGACGCGACCGTGCTCGCCGCGACCGACGCGGACGCCAGGGCCGCCGGCTTGAATCGGTCGGAGATGATCGAGCACGCCCTGCGCAACGAGCATCTGCGTGTTGCCCTGCAGAACTACACGACCAGAACCGTCCCGGCGCTCGACATCGACGCCTACGCGCAGAAGGTGTACCAGGCGAACCGGTCCGCGGGTTTGTGATCACTCCCGGCGACATCGCACCACGCCGCGACGGCGCCCACGAGCTCTACGTTGCCGTTCTGTCCAACGCGATCCATCTCGCCGCCGATACCGGACGTGTGATCACCTGCCCGTTCATTCCCGGCCGGCTGCCGGACGACGCCATGGCGATGGTCGTCGCAGTCGAGCAACCCGAAGGCACGCTTCTACCCGAACTCGTGCAGTGGCTTCCTAGCGCTGCACTCGACGAACCAATCGGCACCATCGACGCAGCCGCCCTGCGCGAGACCGCGGCGATCGTGACCGCCCTCATCTCATAGTCCCAGGCCGGCCACGCGGCGCAATCGGATCAAATGAGAACGGACAGCGATCCAGATCTAGTCGAGATCGATTCCCGCGGTCTGCCGGCCGATGCTCTCGAATGGGCCGACACCACCGCGTCTGGGGTGGTGCGTCAGTGAGTCGAAAGGAACTGCGCCACAGTGTGAGCCGATGGTGAGCGGATGTCCCGCGGCACCCTGCAATACCGGATCTTGCGAGCTTTTCGCCGCGCCGGCATCGACGCAGACCGCGCGCGTGGCGCCCTCGTGCACGGGCTTCGACACACCTTCGCCACCGAGCTCGCCAACTCCGAGGTCAGCGCTTACACGCTGATGAAGCTGCTCGGCCACGAATCCATGGTGACCTCGCAGCGCTTCGTCACTGCCGCCGGGACCGAAACCCGTACTGCCGCAGCCCAGAACAAGCTGTACGGCCTCTTAGCAGAAGAACGCTAGGTTGAACAGGGGCGATGTTCGGCGTCCG
>JAVRPG010000955.1:0-3458 GCA_032162325.1 Mycobacterium sp.
CCTGTGGTTGGGCTGCCTTCGCCGGTGCCGACGGCTCGAAGGAAACCCGCAGGCCCCACCAGCCCGCATCGTTCACGCGCAGCTGCGAACCTTCCGCCCATCCCACGGTGTAAAGCCTTCCGGCGAAGTCCGTGGCGGCGGCGGCCGCCAGCGTCACGCCGGCACCGAGATCGCGCTGAGCGCCATCGTCGATTGTGATCGTCTCCGTATTGGTCCCGTCGCTGCGAGTGATGGTCAGGGCGCCATCTCTGCTTACGAAGGCGATCCGTTGGTTGCCGATGCCTGCGGCGACCGCGGACACCAACGAGGCCACCTTCGATTCGCCGACCGGCGCGGTGCGGATCTGAACTCGAGGGGCGGCGGTGTCGCCGGAGGTGAACGCGGTGAATTCGCCGACCTGCTGCAGGTCGTAGAGCAGGCCGTCGGTGGTGGCCAGATGCGGATCGCCGAACACCGAGTTGGTCGGCTTTTTCGCAGGCCCCGGTGGCGGCTGATTCTTTTTCTTGCAGTCGTCGAAGGAGCTGTATTTATCGAAACCAAAGGGTGTTTCGTTGTAGGTCGTTCGCGGCGCCAGGCCCAACGACTTGCGGTAGGCGTTTTCAGCGCCCACCGCTCGCCATTCGGCGTAGGGGATGCCGTCCTTGCCCGTGCCGTTGGCGCTGCAGCTGTCGTCGAGCACCGATCGCGAGATGTTGTCAGCATCGTCGGCGGCGTGCTGCAGTTCGTGATAAAGCACGTCGCAAGGGCCCGCGGTGATGCCGTCCTTGGTGACATTCTGGTTTGGGTCCCAGAAGATCTGGATGCCGTCGTCGCCATCGCGGGTCTTGGTGCCCGTTCCGTCGGCGGGAACGTGTGTCGTGATGATTTTGATGTTCGGGGGTGTTTTGCTGTTGAGACGGCTCCACAGCCCAGACGGGTCGTGGCCCGCGGAATACTGCGCGCCGCACTGCGCGATGCCGCTAGCGGCTCCGACATCGGCGTCGATCTCGGCGCGCGAGGACGGCGGGACGGCCGACGAGGCGACCGCGGTGCACCCGGCCAGCAGGATTGCGAGCCGCCGCATCATGTCGTCACCTGGAATTCGACAGTTGCGGGCGTGCCCGTGATAGCGCATTGCTGGGGCAGGCCGGTCCGCTGCACGCCGGTGACCGTCACCAGCCGCGCCGTGATCCGGTACTTACCGGGCTGATCGAGCAGCCAGGTCGTGATGCGGCCGGTGTCGACGGGTGTCTGCTGCGACGTGCTGAGGACCGGTGACCCGTGCGCCGAGACTTCAACGTCCAACGGCACGGAGATCGACTGGCCCGCATCGACACTGCGCAGACCGAGGGCGACGACGGCCGCCATCCCACCGAAGAGGTCCTCTCGGCCGGGTCGTCCGACCACTGCCGTCCCATCTCGCGTCACCGATACCACGTCGACCGATCCATCGGCGACCGACGGTAGCGCACAGGGACGAGAACCGTTGTTGTGCAATACCATACTGATCTGCGGCGGGGTTCCGGCAGAGTAGGTTGGCTGCGAGGCCTTCAGTTCGACACTGACCGGAGACCCACTGGGCGACTGCGGCGAGGTCACCGGGCCATGGCCGCATCCCACCACGATTGACGCGGCGGCAAGCGGCACCGCGAGCGTCGCATAACGAGGCAGCGATCCGGCCACTGACACCTCCTCCAGCGCACAGACTAGGGGTTTTGTGGGCGTAAGGCTGCTGTTCCGCTGACGAGTGCCGGGAAAGTTAGCTGAACGACGCTGAACGCGAAAGCGAATACATGGCGCCTGTTTCCGCCGTCGATGTGCCGCCGTGAATGCTCGTCTGTGGATGAGCCCAATCGCGTAGGCGGGCAGGGGGGCGCAGACGCGGCTAGCTAACTTGACCGGCGAATCGTGGCGTGCCCCCGCGTCGCGGCCTTTACGATGCGGTCCTGGGGACACGGCGCTAAAGGAGCCCGCCATGGCACTGCCCGCGTTGGTCCTCGTGCACGGAGGCGGAATGGCCGCCGATTCGTGGGGCCTCGTCGTCGAAGAGATCCATCGGTTGGCGCCGGAGTTGACCGTGCTTGCCCTCGATATGCCGGGACGGCGGAACAAGCTTGGCGACCTGAGGGAGATGACTATCGCCGACTATGTCGACTCGCTGTTCGGCGACATCGAAAGCGCCGGGTTGGACGACATCGTCATCGTTGGCCATTCAATGGGTGCCATGATGCTGCCAGGAGTGGTCACCAAACTGGGAGCGGCGCGGGTGCGTGAGATGATCTTTGCCGCCGCGTTCCTTCCGCCGGAAGGCACGTCCATTGTGGAGGGCTCACCGTGGCTAATCGCGCGAGTCGCCGGCCGCATCGCGAAGAAGAACGTGCCGACGGAAACGCCAAAGTGGATGGCCAGGTTCGTGTTCATGAACGGAGTTCCGTCGCATCGGCGCCGATTCATGACCGGCAAGCTCTATGCGGAATCACTTCGCATTCTTACCGAGAAGGTGTCTCGGCGAGGAATGCCGAGTGAGATCCCGCGAACTTGGATTCTGACTCGGCGGGATCGTGCCCTCGCCCCGAAAGTACAGCGCAAGTATATTGAAGCGCTCGGTGGTGTGCAGACGCTCGTCGAGATGGATACCTGTCACTTCATGATGATCAGCGAACCGGAACGGCTGGCCGGCATCATCATTGAGCGCTGTCGGCTTTACGCGTAAGAGCCAGGAGGGCCCTCGTTATCGGGCGCACTCACCTGTTCAACTGAACTCGCCTGGCGATCGAGCTCGTCGAACCTCGCGAGCGCGGCGTCCAGGTCTGTCTCGTCGAACAATTCGCAGCGGTTGAGTGTATCGCCACCCGCCGTCAGGAGACTGACCTCTCGCCATTCGGCGTCGAAGCCCTCGCGCGAGGTCCCATGGGCCGCGTGGGTGACGATCGCGCCTCGGTCGCTCAGGAGATGCACCGCTTCGATGTAAATGCTGAGCTCTGGCGTCTGGTCTAGTGCGGCACGGAGATACTCGATCAGCTCACCGGGCGCCATCGCTGCCGCTCGCCGATGGTCGATGTCCTCGAAATCCGGTGTCGTTGTGGGCAACTCGCCCCGATTGAGCTCTGTGTATGCCCGCATCACGGCCGACCAGGTCCGCGCATGGCCGGCTGCTTCGCCGGCGAGGTACCGAGCGTCAAGCTCGGCAACGGCAGCGTCGATGTCGTCGGGGTCGTACTCGACGTGCGCCGCGATCCGCCCCTCGGTGTCGATCTCGACGATGTTGAGCATCTCGACGCCGAACTCTCCCTGCCTAGGGTCGCGGTTCGAGGAACGAATACGACTGAGGGCGAGGCGCTTCCCGCGGGTCGCAATGACGGAAGTTATGTTCGCCGCAGCGTCGGCCACAGCGCGCAGGTTTGCTATCACGACATCGCGACCGTCCCACAACCCGGCATTTACCACGGGGCGGCGGTCGTCGATGAAGCTCTCGTCGG
>JAVRPG010000956.1:0-5989 GCA_032162325.1 Mycobacterium sp.
CTTCAATATGCAGAGCACCGTATTTTGTCCGGACAAATAGGCGCATGGACGATCTTCTGAGGCTGGACGGCCGCATCGTCGTGGTGTCGGGCGCCGGTGGCGGCGGCATCGGCACCACCATCACGCGCATGGCCGCCGAGGCGGGTGCGACCGTCGTCGCGGTCAGTCGGTCGAAGGAAAACCTCGACGAGCACATCGCGCCGATGGCCAAGAATGGGCTGTCGGTCGTTCCGGTCTCCGCGGACGCGTCAACCGATGACGGCGTCGCCGCGGTGCTCGACCAGGTGCGGCGCACCGAGGGCAATCTGTACGGACTCGTCAACATCGCCGGCGGCGCCGCGCCGGCCACATGGATGCCCTCGACCCGGGTCAGCCGATCCGACTGGCGCGAGCTGTTCGTCGCGAATCTCGAAACCGCGTTCTTCATGAGCCAGGCGATCAGTAGGGAACTCCGGAGACTCCGGCTGAAGGGGTCGATCATCTCGCTGTCTTCGATCAGCGGGATGAACACCGCGCCGTTCCACATCGCCTACGGCACAGCCAAGGCCGCGGTCGTGGCGATGACCCGCACGATGGCGGTCGAACTGGCGCTGGACAACATTCGCGTCAACGCCGTGGCGCCGGGCGTCACCGAGACCGCCGCGTCGCGCACCTACACCGACCACGACCCCGACCGCGATCGCGCGGCCATCGCGATGGGGCGCCGGGGCAGGCCGGAGGAACAGGCCGGCGCCATCCTGTTTCTGCTCTCGGATTTGTCCAGCTACATCACCGGCCAGACCCTGCTCGTTGACGGCGGGCTCAACCTCAAGTGGACCCACCTCGGCGCCGACAACACCTCGCTGTTCCTCAAGGACGAATCGTTCCGCAAGGCCATCAGTCGGCCAGAGGAGGAAGCATGACCGATATGGAAGTACAGGCTTCCGAAGAACTTTCCGAGCCCGTCACGATCGGTGCCGAAGCCTACATCTCGGAGGACTACGCCCGCGCGGAGCGTGACAGGCTGTGGCGGAAGGTGTGGCAGCAGGTCGGCCGGGTCGAGGAGATCCCGGAGGTGGGCAGCTACCTCACCCACGACATCCTCGACGACTCGATCATCGTCGTGCGCACCGGCCCAAACGAATTCAAGGCGCACCACAACGTGTGCATGCATCGTGGCCGCCGACTTGTCGACACTCCCGTGGGCGCGAAGAACGCGTGCGGCCGAGCGCGGAAGTCGTTCGTGTGCGGATTCCACGGCTGGACATACGGATTGGACGGCGCCTGCAAGCACATCCGCGAACAGGATGACTGGAAGGGCGTGCTGACGCCGCAGAACACCCACCTCGCTGCTGTCCAGGTCGACACCTGGGGCGGCTGGCTGTTCATCAACATGGATCCCGACTGCGAACCGCTGGCGGACTATCTGTTCCCCGCGGCGAAGATACTCGATGCGTTCGGCCTGGAGAACATGCGCTACAAGTGGCGCAAGTGGCTGAACTTCGACTGCAACTGGAAGGTCGCGATGGAGGCCTTCAACGAGACCTACCACGTGTTCACCACGCATCCGGAGTTCAACAAATTCGGTGAGTTCAAGGGCTGGGCCAAAGCGCAGGGCAAGCACAGCAACATCGGCTACGACGCGCCAAAAGACTTGGAGGCCACCAAGTCCAAGATCAGGCTCGGCACCGGTGCGGATCCGCGGATATCGACCGCGGAGATGCAGATCTACACCATGGAGGAGACCAACGCCACCACCACCCAGACGCTGGTGAACGCGGCGAAGCGGCTCGTCGACGAGCTGCCCGAGGGCACCCCGGCCGACACGGTGCTCGAGCACTGGCTGGCGTCGGCGCGGCGCGACGACGAAGCCCGCGGGGTCATGTGGCCGACGATCCCGGCCGACATCCTGGGGCAGAGTGGCACCGCATGGCAGATCTTTCCGAACTTCCAGATCGGGCAGGGCCTGACCAGTGCGTTGTGCTACAGCGCGCGTCCCGATCCCAGCTATGACCCGAACAAGTGCATCTTCGAGGTCGCGGTGTTCGAGCTGTTTCCGAAAGGCGAAGAGCCGCAGACGGAGTGGGCATACACCCCGGTGGGGGACCCGCGTTGGATGTCGGTGCTGCCGCAGGACTTCTCGAATATGGCCGCGGTGCAGCAGGGCATGAAGTCGGCCGGCTTCCCTGGCACCAAGCCCAACCCGTACCGGGAGCGCAGCACCGTCAACCTTCATTTCCAACTGTCGAAGTACATGGGTACCGGCGAACCGCGGGACATGTAGGAGGGGCACAAACGTTGACGACGTATGAGACCGCCTGCGGGCCGACGCAGACGCCCGACGACATCGACATCGACGCACTGCGGGGGAAGTACCTGCAGGAGCGCGACAAACGGTTGCGCCCAGAAGGTTCGACGCAGTATCTCGAGCTGAAGGGTGAGTTCGCCGAGTTTTCGGAGGTCGACCCGCACACGCCGGTGACCCCCCGCGAACCGATCTCGGAGGACATCGAGGTCGCCGTCCTCGGCGGTGGTATCGCAGGACTGCTGGCGGCCTCCTACCTCAAGAAGGCCGGCGTCGACGACGTACGCGTCATCGAGATAGGTGGGGACTTCGGCGGCGTCTGGTATTGGAACCGCTTCCCTGGCATCCAGTGTGACAACGATGCGTACTGCTACATCCCGATGCTCGAAGAGCTCAACTTCATCCCGTCGAAGAAGTTCGCCGACGGCGCGGAGATCTACGAGCACTGCAGGCGTATCGCCAAGCATTTCGGGCTCTACGACGGGGCGATCTTCTCCACTCAAGTGCGCACGGTGCGCTGGGACAAATCGATCAACCGCTGGCGGTTGAACACCAACCGCGGCGACGACATCCGGGCCCGCTTTGTGGTCCTGACCGCTGGCTCGTACAACCGCCCGAAGCTGCCCGGTATCCGGGGGATCAAGGACTTCAAGGGACACGTCTTCCACTCGGCGCGCTGGAACTATGAATACACCGGCGGAGATGCCACCGGCGGACTGCACAAGCTGGGCGACAAGCGTGTCGCGCTCGTCGGAACCGGGGCCACCGGCGTGCAGCTAGTGCCGCATCTGGGCCGGGATGCCAAGCACCTCTACGTGTTCCAGCGCACCCCGTCGTCCGTCGACGAACGTGGAAATGAGCCCACCGATCCGGGATGGGCGAAATCGCTGCAGCCCGGATGGCAAGAGGAGCGGCAGCGCAATTTCCATGCGTGGTCGCCGTTCGCGGGTGTCGTGTTCGGAGCGCCGGATCTGGTCTGTGACTTCTGGACCGAGTTGGGACGCAACATGACCGCGCGGATCGCGGCCGCCGACGATCCCGCGTCGCTGGGCCTCGAGCAGATAATGGCGATCCGGGAAGAGGAAGACTACAAGATCATGGAGCGGTTGCGCCGCCGCATCGGTGCTGTCGTCGATGATCCCGACACCGCCGAGGCGCTCAAGCCCTACTACCGTTTCCTGTGCAAGCGGCCGTGCTCGAGCGACGAGTACCTGCCCACCTTCAATCGTCCCAACGTCACGCTGGTCGACGTCTCGGAGTCCAAGGGTGTGGAGAGGCTGACGAAGATGGGCATCGTCGCCAATGGCGTTGAATACGAGGTCGATTGCGTCATATTCGCGAGTGGCTTCGAAATCTCGACGGAGATCAGCCGCCGTTATGCGATGGATGTTATCGAGGGCCGCGACGGCCTGTCGCTCTTCGATCACTGGCGCGACGGGTACAAGACGCTGCACGGGATCACCAGCCGCGGCTTCCCCAACCAGTTCTTCACCGGCTTCCTTCAGGGCGGCGTCGCGGCCAACACCACCGCGATGTTCGAGCAGCAGGCCAAGCACATCGCGTACATCATCTCCGAAGCGGTGGATCGAGGCGCGACGACCGTCGAACCGAGCCAAGAGGGTCAAGACAATTGGGTCGGGACCATCCGGGAACTCGCGATCGACAACTCCGCTTTCGAAGTCTCCTGCACTCCAGGCTATTACAACAACGAGGGCGGAGGTGGCGGCGAAGGTATCCGGTCGTTCCTTGGCGAGCCCTACTCGCCCGGCTTCTACGAATTCGACGATTTGTTGATCCAGTGGCGCGAAAAGGGGGACCTGGATGGCTTGGTCCTCGGAGATTAGCGCCTTGAGTCGTCATTGGGCGCGCAGCGACAGGAGCCGTCAGGTACTGCCTTTGTGCCCGCCTCTGAGCGACAATGTCGCCGGCGGTGGGACACGCTTGTCGCTCAGAGGCGGGCAACCCGTTCACTATCGATGGCGTGGGCCCGCATGCCTGACCTGAGATTCGACGGCCGCGTCGCCGTCGTCACCGGAGGCGGCAGGGGACTGGGCCGCTCGTACGCCCTGCTGCTCGCGTCGCATGGGGCGAAGGTCGTCGTCAACGATCTCGGCGGCAGCATCACCGGGGACGGCAACGATGCGGGGCCGGCCGAGGAGGTGGCGCGCGAGATCATCGCGGCAGGCGGTGAGGCCATAGCCAGTACCGAATCGGTGGCAACCCCCGAGGGTGGCAAGGCGATCATCGGCACGGCGCTGGACGGCTACGGCCGCATCGACATCCTCGTCCATAACGCCGGAAACGTACGTCGGGCGTCGTTGAAGGAGATGACCTACGACGACTTCGAGGCCGTCGTGGACGTTCACCTGCGGGGCGCCTTCCACGTCGTGCGCCGGGCGTTCCCGCTGATGTGCGAGGCCGGGTATGGCCGCATCGTGCTCACCTCGTCTATCGGCGGTCTCTACGGACACCACGAGGTGGCTAACTACGCCGTGGCCAAGGCGGGCGTGATAGGCCTGTCCAACGTCGCCGCGATCGAAGGCGCGGCGCATGGCGTCAACAGCAACGTCATCGTGCCCGCCGCGGTGACGAGAATGGCCGAGGGGATAGACACCTCCGCCTACCCGCCGATGGGTCCGGAGCTGGTGGCACCCGTCGTCGGCTGGCTGGCACACGAATCCTGCTCCGTCACAGGCGAAATGCTTATCGCGCTCGCCGGCCGGGTGGCCAGGGCCGTCGTCTCGGAAACGCCAGGCGTGTACAGGCCGTCATGGTCGATCGCAGACGTAGGCGACCACATCGCCGCAATTCGCGACGCATCGGATCCCGTCGTCTTCCCGGTCGTGCCCGACGGACACGGCGACCACATCCGCTACAGCCTCTCGATGGCAGTGCAGGAGGCCCACCGTGCCTAGTGGCCCGCTCGCCGGCGTGCTGGTGGTTGACGTCACCGCCATGGTGATGGGCCCGTACTGCACCCAGATCATGGCCGACATGGGTGCCGACGTGATCAAAATCGAACCGCCAGAAGGGGACAACACGCGCTTCATCTCGGTTGGACCCGCTCCAGGGATGAGCGGCGTCTTCGTCAATGTCAACCGCGGCAAGCGCAGCGTTGTTCTTGACTTGCGCACCGAGGCCGGCAAGAGAGCGCTTCGGGCGCTTGTGCTGGAGGCCGATGTCTTCATCCACTCGATGCGTTCCAAGGCGATCACCAAGCTCGGCTTCGGCTACGAACAGGTCGCCGCGCTCAACCCCAACATCATCTACACCAACTGCTACGGCTACGGCCGGCGTGGGCCGAATCGGGATCTACCCGCCTACGACGACACCATCCAGGCCGAGTGCGGGATCCCGGCGGTCCAGGAACAGCTGACCGGCGAAGCCAACTACGTCGGCACGATCATCGCCGACAAGGTCGCCGGGTTGACGGCGCTCTATGCCACGATGATGGCGCTCTTCCACCGCGAACGCACCGGCGAGGGGCAAGAGGTCGAGGTCAGTATGTTCGAAACCCTGGCATCGTTCATGCTGGTCGAACATGCTAACGGTGCGATGTTCGATCCTCCGCTCGGTCCCGCCGTCTATCCGCGGACGGTCGCGCCGAACCGCAAGCCGTACCGCACCAGCGACGGCTATATCGCCGCGCTGATCTACAACGACAAGCACTGGAACGCCTTCATCGATGCCGTGCGGCCTGCCTGG
>JAVRPG010000957.1:0-3879 GCA_032162325.1 Mycobacterium sp.
CGACGGTGGCCGCAGCGTCTTGCTCGTTGCTGAAGTCGGGACGAAACGCCGAGGTCCTCTCCCCGGTGACGTCCACATGCCGTTGGTCACTGTCGTTACCGGTCATCGGCTGCTCCCTTCCCGGCTGCTCTGCCGTTGAGCGTGTTGTGGCTGCAGGTAAAACATGGGCGTTGGGGCTCAGTGCGCAGTGGTGAGCACCACGCGGAAGCGGGCCTGGTTGGTCACCATTCGCTCATAACCGTCGGCGACCTTGTCCAGCGGCAGGACCTCCACCATCGGTTTAATACCTTGTAACGCCGCGAAGTTCAGGGTGTCTTCAAGGTCGCGAGAAGCGCCGGCGGGATGGCCGTGCACGGTGCCGGAGATGCCGATCAGCTGCATCGGGCTGACCTGTAGCGGGTCGTCGAGGACGGCCAGGGTGAGCAGTTCGCCGTGCAGTCCCAGCCCGCCGACCGCGGCGGTCATTGCGTCGGCGTTGGTGGCGGTGGCCGCGATGACCCGCGCCCCGCCCAGTTTCTGCAGTTCGGCGGCCACGTCGCTGGCCACCGAGTCGATGTAGTGATGAGCGCCCAGTTCGCGTGCGAGGTCGCGTTTCTCGGGGCCACGCGCGATGGCGACGGTGCGAAAGCCCATCTTCACCGCGAACTGCACCCCCAGATGCCCCAGCCCGCCAATCCCGAGAATGGCGACCAGATCGCCCGGCCCCGCGCCGGTGCGGCGCAATGAATTGAACACGGTCAGCCCTGCGCACGCGAGCGGCGCGGCATCAACAGCCGACAGGTCATCGGGAATGCGGGCCAGCGCGGTCGCGGGCGCCACGACGTAGTCGGCGCATCCGCCGGGGAACGCCACGCCGGTGACCATCCCGACCTCGCAGTGCACGAACTCGCCGCGCCGGCAGCTGCGGCAAACGCCGCAATAGCCGCCCGACCAGCCGATCGCCACCCGATCACCCTCGCGCCAGCCCTCCACACCCGCGCCGAGCGCATCGATATGCCCGGCGATCTCATGACCCGGCGTGACCGGGAACTGCACACCGGGCCACAGGTCATCGACGAACATCGAATCGGAATGGCAGATGCCGCACGCCTCCACCGCGACACGCACGGTGCCAGGTCCCGGTTCGGCCAGTGTTCGATCGACCAGAGCCAGCTGTCCTCCCGGTGAGGTGACTTGGGCCGCGCGAAATGTCGTCATGATGTGTGCCTTTCCGAGTTCGCTTTTGGTGTCGGGTTGGTTAGCAGGGGCTGATGGCGTCGATGCTCTGCTGCGTGCGCCGCGCACCGATGTTCTGACTGAAGTTGGTGTCGGCCGTCGCGCCGGGCCCGCTACCGTGCGGCAGAACCACGGGGTGCCCGGCACCCGCCTCGGGGTAGTGAACCCGCAATTTCGGCACGTCGATGAAGCGGTCAGCGATCACGGCCGTGTCGGTTGCCGTCATTGGGAAACTCCTTGCGTCGCAACATGAGCCGACAACTCGGACGCACATCCTCCGGATGGACGCGGAGAGCGTACGGCATCGGCTTGGTTCTTCAACGTTCGCGCGCAATGAAACTTCCAACACGAATTTGTTCCGGTCGCTGGAACACTTTCGCGCGGCCCCGGTGGCGCCTACTGCGCGGTGGTCGCGGAAGTGGAAGCTACAAGCCAAGAGCGGGTACGTCGGCTCACCGTCGCGGTAGACGCCGGCCTGATCATCAACCCCGACGGAGTGGCGAACCAGGTCGAGGGCGGCGCGATCCAGGCGACCATCTGGGCACTAAAGGAACGTGTGCGGTTCAACAACCTGACCGTCACCAGCGACACCTGGGAGAGCTACCCGATCCTGCGGTTCTCCGAGGTACCTGCCGTCGACGTGGAACTGATGCCCGGCAACGGAAATCCGTCGCTCGGCGTCGGCGAGACCGCGCAGGGGCCCACCGCGGCCGCCATCGGTAACGCCCTCTACCACGCGCTCGGAGTCCGCGTGCGGACCCTGCCGTTCACCCAGGAACAGATCGTCGAAGCAATGCCAGACTGACCAGGAGCCCTCGGCGAAGTCGTTCAAGGGGCCGGCGATGCCCAATGCGGGCGACTCCAGCAGCTAGGTCGGTCTAGTGCGACGAGATGCTCGTTCCCGGCGATGCGTTGATTGGCGGCCGTGGGCCAGCTGAGACTCGTCGAGTTCGTATCGGGCGGGAGTGATGCCTGGACGGGGGGACCTCGCAGCAGGCCGAGAGCATCAACCCAGCCGGTCGATCTCCTAGGTTGACGCCCGCGGCAACTAGAGCGTACGTTCTACTAGAAGGATCGTTCTACTGACCGGGATCACGAATGACGCACAACACGCCGGTGGCCACCGACATGGCCCCCTCCGTTCTCTGGAAGGCGTTCGACGTGCTGCAGACGTTCAACCAGAGCCGCCGCGTTATGACGGTGAGCGATATCGCCCGCAAGAGCGGTCTGCCGAAGTCGACGGCACATCGAATCCTGACGATGTTGTTGGAGGTGGACGCTGTCCAGCGGGTGGGCCAGGGCTATCGGATCGGATTGCGGATTTTCACGATGGGAACCTGCTCGGCCGAAGTTCAGTTGCGCAATGTTGCGCTGCCGCATCTCGATCGGTTACGACGCGTCACTACGCAGACGGTGCACCTTGCTGTCCTCGAGGAGGCCGATGTCGTCTACCTCGAGAAGCTACCTAGCTCGGCATCGCCGTCGACGCCGGCGGTCGTGGGTGGCCGCTTACCCGCGCAGTCGACCGGCGTAGGCAAGGCGCTGCTGGCCTTCACCGGTCCCGCTCCGGAATCGGTCACTCCTCCCCGTAACCCCACGTCGACGTTCCGCCGCCCGGACCTCCTACGCAGCTACCTGCAGGATGTCAGGATGATGGGCATCGCGGCAGACCGTGAGGAGGCGGCACGAGGCCTTGCGTGTGTCGCAGCGCCGATCTTCGTCGGGCAACAAGCGGTGGCTGCTGTTTCCGTGGGCTTCGCGGCGAGCGCAGGCAGTGGCGAGTTGTTCGTCAATCCGTTGCGCGAAACCAGTGCCGCTATCGGCCGGGCGCTCGCGATGACCTCGTCCCGCGCGCCGTGAGGTTAGTAATGGTGGCTGACGCTGCCCTGACCAACTCCAAGGATGCCATTCTCGATGCCGCCGAGTTGCTGATGGCGAGGGTCGGCTACGACAAAGCATCGATCTCGCAGATATGTCGAGAGTCCCAGCTGCCCGTCGGATCGATCTATCACCATTTCGGCAGCAAAGCGGGGCTGCTGTCGGCGGTTATCGAGCGGGGCGTCGGCCGATTCTTCTCGGCCTTGCCGCAACCGGACGCCGGTGTGGCT
The DNA here is from genome assembly GCA_032162325.1 of Mycobacterium sp. Taxonomy (GTDB): domain Bacteria; phylum Actinomycetota; class Actinomycetes; order Mycobacteriales; family Mycobacteriaceae; genus Mycobacterium. The sequence continues at coordinate 3,324 of JAVRPG010000957.1, forward strand.
TCCGCCGAGCAGGCTATGCGCGAGTACTTCGGCGCCGCCGCAGATGCCATTGTTGAGAATCTGGCTTTCTTCACCCTGGAGGGTGACCTCACGCGGTTCAGGCGGCGCGACCCTGAGTTCGCCGGGGCCATAGCGACAGTCCGCGAGCGCAACGAGCAAAATCTGACGGCAGTGATAGCCCCTTTCGCGCACGAACTCGGCGTCCAGAACGTGGACGATCTGTGTCAGCGCCTGGTAGAGGTGACAGTGATCTTCACGCGGGGAGCGGTGATGTCCGCTGGTGACGACCTCCCTCACCTGCGGCTGCTCATCCAGGACCTGCACACCATGATCCGGTCGGCGATTCTGGAAGCGGCCCGGGTGGACCGAGAGAAGACGACTTCTCGCGGGCGAGGGCCACTGCGCTCATAGTCGTGTTCGCCGCGGTCCCACTCCGGGCGGGCTGAGCAGTAGCGGTGGGTAGTCTGAAGGCGGCTGGCTGCTGATTGGAGGCCTCGGTCGCCTACGGCATTAAGGAATAACAGTTTCGCGGGTGTGTACCCGGGCGCATCGTGTC
>JAVRPG010000958.1:0-15861 GCA_032162325.1 Mycobacterium sp.
GGGCCGGAGATCGCGGCGGTGGTCAGTTGCTTGGTCGAGGGCAGCGGTTCGTCGGCCGCCAGCGCCCGGACCCACTGCATGGGCTCAAAGCCGATGGGCCGCACGACGACCATTTCGCGGGCTACCGGTTCGAGCAGCAACTGAGCCTCACCGACGACCTCGTTCAGCTCCGACTCGATACCGGCCGAGCTGACGAGCTCTTCCAGATTCTCCAGCCAGGCGCCGCCCTGGCCCCCGAACGCGACCGCATACGGCTCACCGGAGTTCAAACGATCGACGAGGGCGTGTGTACCTGCCAATGCCTCCGAAAGCTCGTTCTTGCGGCCGTTGGTCACCCTGCTCTGTTCGTTGATCGTCACGTCGTGTTATCTCCCTCGTATGCATTCGCGCGTCTAGCTCGTCGTCTGTGGGCTGTTTCGTCTGAAGCTTGATGGCCTGCGCTCCCATGCGGAGACCATGCGATTCGGCGTCGAATCCCGACTGGTTCAGGCGCGTCCTGCGCACGGGCGTCCTCGTAGACGGCCCAGCGGACACTCCAGCCGTACTAAGAGTGTCATGAGAGACAGCACCATTTTCGCGCCCCAAATGGTTACTGGCGAGTTCTACGCATGGGTAACCGCGTGTTCGATAACACCGGCTTGTTCGCGGGTTGAACGCATCCGGGACAAACGTCCTGCATGAAGGTGGTTACGGTCGAGTAGCCATAACAGTGCAGATCAAGGCAGTATTGTTATGTAATCGTTATGTAAAAATTTCGGCTCGCCCCACCAGGCGCAGTCGGGCGCTCAGAGTCGACAACTTGACCCGATTTGTCCTCTCGCGGCGGCCTGCCACCAACAAAAGTTTGCTGGGCCTTATTACTGATCGGTAAGGTTTAGTCCCACTGCCCGAACCGTGGCTGAAGAATGTGGTTGATGTCGACCCCGATGCCCCCGACACTGCGCTTGTCGATCTCGACCTGATGCAGATGTGCGGCCGGATGCGTGAACCCCTGCGGTGAGCCCCAGTTGTGCTGCCAGAAGTACGAGCCGAGCCCGTCCTGCAGCGCCCAGTCGATGGTCCTGGCGTTCGCGTAAACCCCCACCCGCTGATGGCCCAGCACCGCTTCCCACCCCCGCAGATAGGGCGCCACCTGGCCCTTGTACTGCTCGTAGCTGGGGTTGTCGTCGATCGACGCGTAGATCGGCGCCCCGTACGATCCGCCGGCCGCCAGGTGTAACTGCCAGCCCCGCTTGGCGTGTGCGACGCCCGCGTTCTGCCCGCCCAGCCAGTCCGCGGAGTCCTGCTTGCCGTACTGGTAGCACGACACGATCTTCAGTCCGTTGTGGTAGAGGTCGCGGGCCTCGGGGAGCTGGATCGGCTTGCCGAGCATCCAGGCACCACCGGGGCGCCGATCAGAGACGTACCGGATCGCGCCCAGCGCGCCCGATGCCCGCAGATCGCCGGCAGTGATGACCCCGGCCGCGTAGTCGAGCAGGATCCCCGGTGGCGCCGCGGCCGCCCGCGGTGCTGCCAGCGCCGACGACACCGCCTGAAGGCCGGCTCCGAGACCGAGTACGGCGGGCACCGCGGCGGCGCATTTGAGCACGTCGCGCCGGGATACTGACACGTGCCACAGGGTACGACAAACGCATCAGTTTTCACGCCAACGCCACTGGTCACATCTGTATCAAGATTCGCCAACGGCGCTTCTTAACGGGATCACCGGGGAGGAGCTGACGGAATCTAAGTCCCCGCTGGCACTAGCTGCCGATTTCCTCACGATGGTCCGCTGATCCCGACCAGACGATTGACGATAGGGGCGTGAACCGGTCGATGGCGTGTGCCCTCGCGGTCTCGGCGCTGGTGATCGGCAGCACGACCGCGAGCGCGCGGCTGACCGACGACAAGCCGTTGCTCGCGGCAACGCCGCCGATGGGCTGGAGCAGTTGGAATGCGTTGGCTTGCGGAGTCGACGAGAACGCGGTCCGCGGGAATGCCGACGCGATGGTGTCGTCCGGAATGGCCGCGATGGGATACACCTACGTCGACATCGACGACTGCTGGATGGCCCCTCAGCGCGACGCCCGCGGGCGCTTACAGGCCGACCGGCAGCGCTTTCCCAGCGGTATCAAGGCCCTGGCGGATTACGTGCACGCCAAGGGCCTCAAGCTCGGCATCTACGCATCGGCGGGGACCGCAACATGCCAAAACCTGCCGGGCAGCCTCGACCATGAGAACACCGACGCGGCGACGTTCGCCGAATGGGGTGTGGACCTGCTCAAGTACGACAACTGCTACAACCCGGGCCGGGCCGCGGTGGAGCGGTTCACCGCAATGGGAAATGCGTTGGAGGCCAGTGGCCGCGACATCGTGTACTCCATCTCTGACTGGGGCGACGAGCAGTCGTGGCGATGGGCGAGCAACGCCGGCGGGCATTACTGGCGCACGTTCGGCGATATCACGGATTCATGGGACGCCGTCGTCGTCATCGTTGAGCAGCAGGCGGGTCTTGCGCGGTACTCGCGCCCGCATGGCTGGAACGACCCCGACATGCTCGAGGTGGGCAACGGCGGCATGACCACCGACGAGTACCGCGCCCACGTCAGCCTGTGGGCGTTGCTCAACGCGCCCCTGATCGCAGGCAACGACCTGCGATCGATGGATGCCACGACGCGCGGCTTGCTGACCAACCCCGAGGTGATCGCGGTCGACCAAAACTGGGGCGGCGTTCAGGGCGACAAGGTGGCCGACTTCGGGGATCTCGAGATCTGGGCCAAACCGATGTCGACCGGCGGTATCGCAGTGGTGTTGCTGAACCGAGGCCTCCGCGGCGCGGAAATCGACACCAGCCCCGCTGAGCTCGGCCTACGCCGCGCCGACGAGTACAACGTCCGCGATCTGTGGGCGCACACCACCACGGTGACATCGGAGGACGTCGGCACGTGGGTGCCGGGGCACGCCGTGAAAATGTTCATCGTGTCGCCCCGCTGACGCGCAGCCATGTGCGAAACCAGTGGTCGAATGGGCCCAAGATCACGATATCCGCAATGAAGCTGCGCCGTCACCGTGGAATTCCTACGATGAGCCATGCCCTCGGGGATGGTCAGCCCGCAGTCGGACACGAATGTCGCTGCGCCGGTTGACGATCCACAGATCGAGCTGGTCGGCGTCCGCAAGGTTTATGGCGACAGCCATAACAAGATCGTCGCCGTCGAGGGTGCCGACCTGGCCGTCGGCGACGGCGAACTGTTCGCGATCCTCGGCCCGTCGGGTTCGGGCAAGACGACGGTGCTGCGGATGATCGCAGGGTTCGAGCAGCCCACCGGGGGGGTGATCAAACTCGGCGGTGTCGACGTGACCGCGCTGCCCGCGCGCCACCGCGACGTCAACACCGTCTTCCAGGAGTACGCGCTGTTCCCGCACATGACGGTGGCGCAGAACGTCGAATACGGGCTGAAGGTCAAGGGCGTGCCCAAGGCCGAGCGGCGCCGTCGCACCGCCGACGCGCTCGACATGGTGCGGCTGACCGACCAGGCTTCGCGGCGCCCCGCCCAACTTTCGGGGGGACAGCGGCAACGCGTCGCGCTGGCGCGGGCGTTGGTCGGGCGGCCGAGGGTGCTGCTGCTCGACGAGCCGCTGGGCGCACTGGATCTCAAGCTGCGTGAGCAGATGCAGATCGAGCTGAAGGCTATCCAGCGCGAGGTCGGCATCACGTTCATCATCGTCACCCACGACCAGGACGAGGCGCTGACCCTGTGCGACCGGCTGGCCGTATTCAACGACGGGCGCATCGAGCAAGTCGGCAATGCCCGCGACGTCTACGAGAACCCGGCCAACCGGTTCGTCGCCGATTTCGTCGGCACCTCCAACGTTCTCGACGGCGCCGCCGCCGAGGCGTTGATGGGCAGGCCTGGGATGTTCGTCATCCGGCCCGAGCGCATCGGCGTGTTCCGGCCCGGCACCGATCCCGTGCCCGGGGTCCGCACGGCCGAAGCCACGGTGTCCGAAATCATCTACGCCGGCCCCACGACGCGCATCGCCGCGATCGCAGCGCCCGGCGTCACGCTGACCGCCACCGTCCTGACCGCCAGCACATGGCTGCCGCCAGACCTGCACCACGGAACGCCGATCACGCTGGCCTGGCCCGAAAAGGCCGTCCATCAATTGAAATTCGAGGAGTAGCCATGACATCCACCCCCGTGCGAATCGGTCTTGCGCTCGCCGCCTGCGCCGCGCTGGTCGTCGCGTGTTCGAGTTCGGAGCAGTCGGGCGGCAACGGCGAGACACCGCCCAAGCTCGAGCCGCTGTCGGCCGTCGGCAACGGCGAGGGTCGGCTGAACCTCATCGCGTGGGCGGGCTATGCCGAGGACGGCTCCAACGACAAGACCATCGACTGGGTGACGCCGTTCGAGCAAAAGACCGGGTGCCAGACCAACGTGAAGATCGGCAACACCTCCGACGAGATGGTGCAGTTGATGCGCACGGGCCAGTACGACGGCGTTTCCGCCTCCGGGGATGCCACTCTGCGGTTGATCTATGCGGGTGACGTGGCGCCGGTGAACACCTCGCTGGTGCCCAACTACGCGACGATCTCGTCGTTCCTCAAGGACAAGCCCTGGAATTCGGTGGACGGTCGGATGTACGGGATTCCGCACGGCTGGGGTGCCAATCTGCTGATGTACAACCTCGACGTCGTGCGTGACGCACCGAACTCCTGGAGTGCGGTGTTCGACGACGCAGGCAAATACAAGGGCAAGGTCACCGCCTACGACTCCCCCATCTACATCGCCGACGCCGCGCTGTATTTGTCCAAGACCAAACCGGACCTCGGCATCAAGGACCCGTACTCGCTGACACCCGAACAACTCGACGCCGCAGTCGAATTGCTCAAGAAGCAGCGCGAGAACATCAGCGAGTACTGGTCGGACTACACCAAGGAGGTGCAGGCGTTCGAATCCGGAACGTCGGTCATCGGCACCACCTGGCAGGTCATCGCAAACACCATCGGCGCGGACAACAAGGTTCAGGTCAATACCGTGCTGCCCAAGGAAGGCGCCACCGGATGGTCGGACACCTGGCTGCTCTCGGCGAAGGCGGCGCATCCGAACTGCATGTACAAGTGGATGGACTGGATCACCTCGCCGGAGGTCAATGCCCAGGTGGCCGAGTACTTCGGTGAGGCGCCCGCACAAGCCAAGGCGTGCGAACACACCACCGAGAAGGACTTCTGCGACATCTACCACGCGACCGACGCGAAGTTCGCCGCCGAGATCCATTACTGGACAACGCCTCAGAAGCAATGTGTCGACGGGAGCGGCAACAACTGCACGGCCTACAACGAGTGGGTCGACAAGTGGCAGCAGATCAAGGGGTGACGCATCGGCCTCGGATGTCGCCGGCCAGGCGCCTCCGAGGCCCGACGGTGCCGATATTGCTGGGCCGCCGCATCAGCCTTGCGTTGTTGCTCATTCCGCCGCTGGCCTGGCTGGTGGTGGCGTATCTGGGTTCGCTTGCCGTGCTGCTGGTTTCGGCATTCTGGACTACCAATGCATTCACCGGTGCGGTGGTGCACACCTTCACCAGCGACAACATCGTGCGGGTGCTCACCGACGCGGTGTTCCGGACCGCGACTGTGCGCACCGTTTCGGTCGCGTTGGTCGTGACCGTCTTGTGCATGGTCCTTGCGGTGCCGTTGGCGTTCTACATGGCCAAGGTCGCCTCGCCAAGGGTGCGGCTGGCATTGGTGGTGGCGGTGACCACTCCGCTGTGGGCGAGCTACCTGGTCAAGGCCTACGCCTGGCGGGTGCTGCTCTCGCCGGAGGGTCCGATGTCGTGGGCGACGGGGTACACCCCGGGCTACGGGCTGGCGGCCACGGTCGTCACGCTGACGTATCTGTGGTTGCCCTACATGGTGATTCCGGTGTTCGCGGCGTTCGAACGCGTCCCCGATTCGCTCATCGACGCCAGCTCGGATCTGGGCGCCTCCGATTTCGCGACGCTGCGCATGGTCGTGACACCGCTGGTGTTCCCGGGCATCGCGGCCGGTTCGATCTTCACCTTCTCGCTGTCGCTGGGCGATTACATCGCGGTGACGATCGTCGGTGGCAAGACCCAGATGCTCGGCAACATCATCTACGGCCAACTCGTCACCGCCAACAATCAGCCGCTGGCAGCCGCGCTGTCGATCATTCCCCTGGTCGCGATCATCGGCTACTTACTGGCGATGCGCCGCACCGGCGCGTTGGAGAACGTGTGATGCTGTCGACCACGTTACGGCGAGCGGTACGGACGTGGACAGTATTGGTCCTGGTATTCCTCTACGCCCCATTGCTTTTGGTCGTCATCAACGCCTTCAATGCCTCGCGCTCGTTCGCGTTCCCACCCACCGGCTTCACGCTTCAGTGGTGGGTCCACGCGGCCAACAGCGAGGGCATGTGGAAATCGCTTGCCAATTCGGCGGTGGTCGGCCTCGGCGCGACGATCATCGCTCTTGTGCTCGGCACGATGGCCGCGTTCGCCGTGCAGCGCTATGCGTTCTTCGGCCGCAACGTTGTGAGTTTCCTTGTGGTGTTGCCGATTACATTGCCGGGCATCGTGACCGGCATCGCGCTCAACGCGACGTTCACCTCGGCGCTGGGCGTGACGCTGGGCATGGCGACCGTGATCGTCGGCCACGCGACGTTCTGCATCGTCATCGTGTTCAACAACACCCAGGCCCGGCTGCGCCGACTGGGCACCAGCCTCGATGACGCGTCGGCCGACCTCGGCGCGTCACCGTGGCAGACCTTTCGGTACGTGACGTTTCCGATGATGCGCGGCGCGCTGGTGGCCGGCGCCATCTTGGCGTTCGCCCTGTCCTTCGATGAGATCGTCGTCACCACATTCACCGCGGGCCCGACGGTGCAGACGCTGCCGATCTGGATCTTCGGAAATCTGTTCCGCCCCAACCAGGCTCCGGTGATCAACGTCGTCGCCGCCGCGCTCACGCTCGTCGCGATCATCCCGGTATGGCTCGCGCAGCGCTTCGGTGGCGATCCGGCCACCACGCGCATTTAGCCACTACTTCCCATTGCACGGCTCGTCCGCGCCTGGCGCCGTCGGTGTCCACACCCCGCTCAACAGAATTCCGGCGGTGTACTCCGATACCGCCGACACCATCTGCTCCCGCATGGCCTCGTCAAGGCGGTTGGCAACCACCCTGTTACCCAAATCGCGGTAGTCAAGCACGATTCGGCTCAGTTCGGCCATCTCCTCGGGCTTGGGCACATGCTTCGCTCCGAATCGCGCTGTGAACAGCTCTTCCAGCGCGTGGACGAAGTCGGCGGCCAAGCTGTCGATCGACTCCCGCGTCGAGTCGAGCATCCGCAGAATCACACGCAGGTACAGCACCGGATCGTCAGCGCGCGCCACGATGGCACCCATCGCCCTGTCGACCAGCACCACCTCGCCGTCGACGAGCTCGGCCAGGCCGTAATCGATCAGCGTGCGCGCCTCATCGCTATTCGGGTCGATGCCGACGGCGGGCCCGTCGCTCGACGACACCGGCCCTTCGCCGCCCTCGTCGGTCCGCGGGCCCAGAATGGCTTGCTGAATGCCCAAGATGTCGGACAGATCGGCGCCCTGGCGCATGCTCTCGAAAAACTCCGCGATATGGGCGGAGTTGAACCCCCTGCGGAGCAGTTGATTGATCGTCTTCAGCTGGGACAGGTGGTAGTCGTCGTAGTACGCGGACCGACCGACACGCCGCGGCGGGTCGAGCAGGCCGCGCTCCCGATAGGCACGGATATTGCGGGCACTGACACCCGAGATGCGCGCCAAATCATCCAATCGGTACTCAGCCAACGCGACGCACCCCGACCCGGTTCGGGGTGCGCGTCGGCGTTGCACCGCGACAATGCATACGACCACTTTAGCCGCCGAATGTCGTTTGCGAGCGAAGTCACGATCGCTGCGGTGAAGTTTGCTAGCTATCCGAGGTATACACTTCTATCTGGGAATATGATGTGTATTTGCCCATCACGCCGACGCGGGTGTGCAGCTTCAGCCAACTCGATTCCGCCGGTTGCGGCGCGCTCCCGGTGAGTGATTTCACCGTCGCGGAATTGGCATCGGCGCGACCCGATGCGCGATGATGGACTCGCAATACGTCTGCACGACGTCAGGACAAAATTTCTCGTGCTGAAAGGTTCGGTGTGCGTCCCTGGATCGTCTGGGCCACCGGACTGCTCGCATACATCGTCGCCGTCCTCGACCGCACCACCCTTGGTGTTTCAGGCCTGGATGCCGCCGACCGCTTCGGCGCCAGCCCTGGCGTGCTGTCCACGTTCGTGGTCCTTCAGGTCATCGTGTATGCCGGCGCGCAGGTGCCCGCTGGTCTGCTGCTCGACCGATTCGGGTCCAAGGCACTGATCGCCGCGGGCGCTGCCCTGATGGCGGCGGGCCAGCTGGTGCTCGCGTTCACCGAATCCCTGCCCGTGGCGATTGCGGCGCGCGCAGTGCTCGGCCTCGGGGACGCGGTGACGTTCATCTCCGTGCTCCGACTGGTGCCACATTGGTTCCCGTCTCGGCAGGTTCCCTTGGTGACGCAGCTGACCGGCATCTGCGGGCAGCTCGGCCAGGTGCTTTCTGCCGTCCCGTTTTTCGGCCTGCTCACCGACGAGGGCTGGACCGTCGCCTACGTCTCGGTCGCGGCGATCGGGGTGCTGTCGATGGTGCTGACCATCGCGCTGGTCAAGGACACACCGAACGGTCGCACGGTGCCGACGCAGACCATGGCGATCCGGGAGACGCTGGCCAGCGTCAAGACCGTGTGGCTGCGCCCAGGGACGCGGCTCGGCTTCTTCACCCACATGGGCACACAGTTCTCCGTCACGGTCTTCGCATTGATGTGGGGCGTTCCGTATCTGACGGTGGCCCAGGGCCTTTCTCCGGGCATGGCGGGTGCCCTGCTGACGATCTCGGTCGTCGCCGCCATCGCGTCGGGCATCGTCATCGGGATCGTCACGGGTCGTTTGCCGCATCGACGGTCACGCCTCGTGCTGGGCATCATCGCCGTGAACGCGTTGGCCTGGACGGTGGTCCTTGCCCTGCCGAGTCCGGCGCCGCTGTGGCTGCTCGTCGCGTTGATCGTCGTCATCTCCGTCGGTGGCCCTGGCTCGATGGTCGGCTTCGACTTCGCGCGCACGTTCAATCCGAGCGCGACGCTTGGTACCGCTCAGGGCATGGTCAACATGGGTGGCTTCGTCGCATCGCTGTTGGTCATGCAGGCGATGGGCCTCATCCTCGATGCCGCAGGGGATTTCTCGTTCGAGTCGTTTCGGCTCGCCTGGACGGTGCAGTACGCGATTTGGGTCCTGGCCGTGGTCGGCATCCTGATCACCCGTCGCAAGACGCGCAGACTGATCCGGCTGGAGCAAGAAACCATGCTGCTGGAGGGCTTCGACGCGCACCCGGCCGCGCGCTAGCCCTACCGGTTGCGCGCCGATTCCCGCCGATTGGCCTTCTTGATGGCCGAGACCAACTCGTCCTTGCTCATGGTCGAGCGCCCCGAGATGTCCAGCCGCCGTGCGACTTCCGCGAGGTGCTTCTTCGATGCGTTGGCGTCGACGCCTTCGGCAGACGTGCCCTTCGGGTGGGGTCCGCCGCTGCGCGCCCGGGAATCGGACGGCCCCTTTTGGGATTTGGGCTCCCAGTGATCGCCGACCTTTTCGAAGCTGTGTTTGAGCGCGTCGTAGGCGACCCGGTGCGCACGCTCACCGTCGCCGTACTGCTTGACCGCCGAATCGTGCGCCTTGGCGAACGTCCGCTGCGCCTTGGGTGGCGACTTGCGAAGGGTGCTCGGCAGCTCACTCTTCTTGGGTTGGCCGCCGCTCGTTGTCTTGGGCATCGTGGTGCTCCTTGATCGAACTACTCAAACTGGGGAGCCGCCGAAGCCGACACCCTGTGGTGAGCGCGAGGCCGATTTCTTGACCTGATCACCGATGTGCGGCCTCGAACGGCTGTCCAAATGGCTTACCCCACTGGCAGGCCGCCAAACCCGCCAAACCCACTATGCACAGCCGCAGCTAGCCCACAGCTAGCCCCCGTCCCCCACGACCGTCGCGATCGCCTCCGCTGCATGCCGATGCCCGAGCAATTCGTAGCCGACGACGGTCACCATCGGGGCCAGGGTGACGACCAACAGGCAGTTGGCCATCGAGATCCCGGCGGCGGCCAGCCAGACCGCGGCAACCAGCACGACCGCGGTCAGCGCGAGGAGCAGCATGTGGAAGGGGTCCACCGTCCGCATCAGGAGCCCGTAGAGCAGGTAGACGGACGCGATGTAGGTTGCGACGGGCACTGCCACCGACAACACCGTCTCGACCGAGCTCAGCTTCGAATGGTGCTCGATGTAGTACGCGGCAGCGTGCAGACCCGCGCCGGTCGCCACGATTGCGCCCAACGTCACGATGGGGAGATAGCCGAACAGGAACGAGCGTTCCCGGTGGGCGCTGAGCACATCTGCCTGCGGGACGATGAAATACGTCCACCACATTCCGAACGTGAGCCCGACGCCTGCCACCACCACGAAGACGGCGTCGAACGACCAGCCCTGCGCGCCGACCACCGCGGACAACGATGCGACCGTGCCGACCACGCCCTCGCCGAGCGCGATGATCGTCAGCAGGCCATAGCGTTCGGTGATGTGATGGGCGTGCCACGGCGTGCCACCCTTGCGGGTCTCGGCCAGCCATGGACCCAGAAACTCCACCGCGATCAGGAACGCCACCAGAACGAAGGTGACCGGGACCGTCGCGTGCAGAAAAATGGTGGCGATCCAACCGATTTGCGCGACGGTAATGGCGGTGACATAGGCGAGGCACGCCGAACGGTGCTCCGGATCCTGTTTGGCCGCGCGTAACCACTGCGCCACCAACGCAATTCGCATCACCACATAACCGGCCACCATGACCCTGTTGTCAACGTGGTCACCGTGCTCGATCGACGCGTACATCGGCGGAAAGCCGAGCGCCATGATGATGACGCCGACCATCTGCAGCATGGTCATCAGGCGATAGATCCAGTCGTCTGTGTCGTAGGCCGACGCGAACCAGCTGAAATTGATCCACGCCCAGCAGACGGCGAATGTCGCGAGCGAGAAGCCGAGCAACCCGGCGCCGACGTGGTTCTCGGACAGCATGTGCGCGAACTCGTTCGCGGAGATGCCGAACGCTATGACGAACGTCAGGTCGAAGAGCAGTTCCAGCGGCGTCGCCACCCGATGCTCCTAGAAGGGGTCGCGCCCCGACATCCGGCGAATCCGATGCTGTGTCGCACTCGAGGTCGCATTCGATCGCTGCGGCTCACTCATTGATCCCGTCCTTTCCCGCTACATTTCACCGCGCGACTTCTCCGACGGCTGGATGCCGTCGGCTTCTTTTCACGCGGCTTGCGCGTGAAGGGCCAGTCCAGCCCGCAGGATGTTGCGTGCGGCCATCTCGTCGGCTTGGGCGGTGTGTCCGCATGCCTGGCAACGAAATTCCGCTTGCGTGACGCGATTTTCCGGTGCTGCGTAACTGCAGGACTCGCAGCGGTCGGAGGTGTGCCGGGGGTCGACCTCAACCCAGGTGCGCCCAGCATCTTCCGCTTTGGCGCGCAGAATCGAGACGAACTGACCCCAGCCGGCGTCACTGATGCTGCGGCAGAGCCCGGCCTTAGCGCGAGCTGCATTCGACAGGAATGCGCCGGGCTTGTCTGGATCCGGAACGGGTTTGGCCTGCCGCAGCATGTTAGCGATCTGCAGGTCCTCCACCACCAACAAGTCATAGGACTCGATGAGGCGGCGCGCTTGATTGTGGTGGAAGTCCTTGCGCTGGTTGGCGATCTTGCGATGCCGGGCGGCCACCGTCTCCCGCTTGCGTTCGCGGTTTCTTGATCGGCGTTTGGCGCGCTCCAGGCGTTGCTGCGCCGTGGCCAGCCGGTCTGCTGCGGCACGTCCCCAGCGTGGATTGTGGATGTGCTCATCGTCGCTGGTGGTGGCGAAACTGGCGATACCGAGATCGATCCCGGCTTGGTGGCCGGTGGCCGGCAGCGGATTGGTCGGCACGTCGTCACAGGAGAGGATAAGCATCCACCGGCGCCCCTCACGGCGGATCTGGATGGTCTTCACCCGGCCCGTCACCGTGCGGTGCGCGCTGACCTTCACTTGGCCGATGCCCTGCAGATACACCCGGCCGGCGTCAGGGTGCCAGCGGGCTCCGTCGCCGTCCTTGGGCCACTCCACGCTGTCGAACCGGTTCCCACCTTTGAATCGCGGATAGCCAGCCTTTTGGCCTGTCTTGACTCGACGGAAGAAGCCGGCGAACGCCTTGTTCAGTCGGCGCAGTGTGGCTTGCTGACTCGAGAACGACCACATCGCCACGTGCGGGCGCGCCGCGCGGATCTCCGTCAGCTGCGCCGACTGATCCCCGTAGCGGATACGGGTCTGGCTGTGCCCCCACGCATCCCGACGCTCCTGCAATGCCGCGTTGTACAACTCCGGGTGCGACTCCACACACGCCGCCAACGCGATGTGCTGACGCGCCGAAGGTCGCAACCGGAACTTGTATGCCCGCCTCATGACGCGACCGCATCCCACTGATGCCCTACATACCTATACCGTCGCACCGTCGACTCCGACACATACCCGACCGACGCACTCTCCCAGCCGTGCACGCGGGGGACCTGCTCCAGCAGCTCAATGCGGAGGGACGCTACGCGACCGCCCAGAATCCGCCTACGATACTTCAGGCACCACACCAGGAGCAGCCCCAACGCCCACAGCTCACCGCCGTTGGGACGAAACCGGCGCTCCGACATACCGCGCACCCTACGAGACGAGACCGACAAACCGTGCGATCAGACGCTGTTCACCTGGTGTCGAACACCTACGGGCCGCGCGACTGGCGGCCGACGCCGCACGGGAAGCAGCTCGCGCTGGCCGCCACCGGAAAATTGCCCTTCTACGTCAAGGATTGGACGGGCGAAGTGGTGGGCATCGAGGACGCGGCGACCGCCCTGCTCCTCGCGGCGGAGAAGGGCCGAAACGGCGAGCGCTACATCATCTCGGACCGATTCATGGGTGTTGGCGAGCAGTACGAGACCGCCGCCGAAGCGAGCGGAGTGAAGTCGCCGCGGTTCGGCATCCCGCTGTGGGCCATGTACGCAATGGGCTACGCGGGCGACGTCGCGCGCATAGCCCTCCGGCGCGACACCGTGCTGTCGAGTCGGAGTGTGCGATTAATGCACATTTGGCCGACGCTGGACCACACAAAGGCCGAACGCGAGCTGGGCTGGCAGCCTGAGCCGGTCCACGATTCGATCCGCCGGGCCGCGCAGTTCTATCGGGCGAACCGACGCAGTAGGCGATGGCGCCGCCGGGGAGAAAAACAAGTAGCGCACTACGCATGCCCTCAGCGCGTCCCGGCTTGACGATCAAGGTGTGTCGGATGACTTCTCGCTGAACCTGCTCGGTCAATTCGCCGTTCACCAAGGTGACCGCCCTGTCGAGCTGCCTCCGGCATGCCAGCGACTGATTGCACTGGTCGCGCTGAAGCGCAGGCCGGTACATCGACTGTGGGTCTGCGCGATGTTGTGGCCGCACGCCCAGACGCGGCGCGCCGTCGCAAGCCTGCGCTCCACGATGTGGCGGCTGCGGCCAGTGGGTGCCGACCTACTCCTGCAGGTTGATCCGCAGTACATCGAGCTGTCGCCCGGCGTGTCGGTGGACTGGCACGACGCCGTAGACCAGATCGCGCTTCTGCTCGACGACGGCGAGGCCACGGGCGTCGTCGACCCCCAGTTCGTCGCCGAATTGCTCCCGTTGCTTCGCGCCGGGGAGCTGGTCCCCGGCTGGGCCGAGCCGTGGGCCGCCGGCGAGCGCCAACGGTATCGCGCGATGCGCAAGGCAGCACGTGATGTGTTGGCCCGCGGTCCCGAAAAGCAGGTAGCAAACTGCGCGTCTGGCTCCATGCGCTCGCTACATACGCTTCATTCCGTCAGAAAGACCACGAACGACTCGAGAGAGCCATGAACGCGTTACTGATGATCTGCATGTCCGTCGGCACACCGCTTGCCGCGCTGGGCCTGTACGACCTGCAGACGCGGCTGGAGCGGTGGGATTACAAACGCCACGCCGAGGACTGAACCGAGTCGTCGTCGACGCCAACCCGCGCCGCGTCCTACCGTGATGGGGTGGTACTCCTTTCCGATGACGTCGTCGCATTCCTATCCGAAGGCACTCGCACGGGACTGCTCGGTTATCTGGCCTCCGACGGCCGCCCGCTTGTGGCACCCGTTTGGTTTGTGGTCGACGGCGGCGACCCGGCATTCAACACAGGCAAGAACACCGCGAAAGGCCGCGCGCTGGCACGTGATCCGCGTGTGGTGATGTGCGTCGACGACCCGCGGCCGCGCTACTCGTTTGTCCAGGTCCAGGGCATCGCCTCGATCAGCGAAGATCCGAAGGACCTTCTCGACATCGCGACAAGGACCGGTGGCCGCTACATGGGTGCCGACCGGGCCGAGGAGTACGGCCGACGCAACGGCGTTCCCGGTGAGCTCGTCGTCCACATCAGGCCGACCACGGTGCGCAAGGCATTCAATCTGGCAGAGTGACTGCGCGCGAGGCGCGTTCGACGCGTCCACCGAAGCCACGCCCGAACCGGGCCAGCAGCGGTAACACCCTCATCGACTGGTTGCGCATGAAGACGCCGAGCCGCGACGCGGGCAGCAGTGTCGACATCCCGTCGGTGGCCAGGGATTGATTGAGCTCGACGTTGGGCCGAAACTGTCTTTCCCACAGGTCAAATGCCGTTGCCGGATCCGACTCCTCGGCCAGGTGGTGGGCAAGCAGGAAGGCGCCGATCAAGGCGAGCGACGTGCCCTGGCCCGACATCGGCGACGGACCGAACGCGGCGTCGCCGAGCATCGTTACCCGGCCGGTCGACCAGCTCGGCAGACGGACCTGGCTCATCTCATCGAAGTAAGAGTCGTATGCGTCGGGGAGCGACTCAATCAAACGGGTGGTGTGCCAACCCATTCCGGCGAAACGCCGGCGGAGCACATCGTGTTGCGCAGCGGGATCGCCGAAATCGATGTCGAGCGGCGCGCTGCGGAACAGCAGCACCACCTTCGCCCGCTCGTTTCCGCGCACCGTGAACATGGCCGCGGCGCGGCCGGGATCGTTGTAGAGCACCGCGCGATCGCGCAGGCCAAGCAGATTGTCGACGGTGTAGATCGACAGATACGCACCAAGATGGCGAGTGAGCCCGCGCTCGGGGCCCATCGCGAGCTCGCGGATGCCCGAATGCTGGCCGTCGGCGCCGACGACGAGATCGACCTCCCTGGGCGTGCCGCGCTCGAATTCGACGGCGACGCGAGCGCCATCCTGCGACAGCGCCCGCACCGAGTCGCCGAACACCACTTCCACGTGGTCGGTCACCGCGCCGAAAAGGATACGAACCAGGTCGTCTCGCATGATCTCGATCTCGCGATCGCCGCGCGCCTCGTGCATGGGCCGCAGCGCCACGTCGTAGGTCCGGCGGCCGTCGGGACGCACCGCCGAGAGGGTGAGGATCTGCGTGCGGGCGTCGCGCACTGCGGTGTCGAGGCCCATCCGTTCCACGACCTCGAGGGCGGTGCCGCGGATGTCGACCGCGTGGCCGCCGACGCACAGATCGGGGGTGCGCTCGACCAGCACCGGCCGATGGCCCCGCCGCACCAGCCAGTAGGCCAACGCCGGGCCTGCGATGCCGGCGCCCGAGATCAGGATCTCCAGCGGCCGTCGCACAGTGCCAAAATAGCTGCATGAGCGCACCGCCGGGGTTGTGAGCTGGTTGGTGTCGAGTGTGTTTGAGTGTG
>JAVRPG010000959.1:0-5126 GCA_032162325.1 Mycobacterium sp.
CGCCGAACAGAACGCCCGCAACGACGGCAAGGGTTGGATCTTCGAGCCCGCGGTCAACACCGCCATCGAGTACAGCCAGGCACAGGACTCCGGCGGTCCCGGTCTGCTGCTGCGGGCCAAGCACGCCGTGTTCGACCGGCTGGTGTACGGCAAGCTGCGTGCCGCGCTGGGCGGCAACTGCCGCGGCGCGATCTCGGGCGGCGCGCCACTGGGTGCCCGGCTCGGCCATTTCTATCGTGGCGTCGGCCTGACCATCTACGAGGGCTACGGGCTGACCGAGACCAGCGCGGCGATCACCGTGGACCGGATCGATGACGTGAAGGTCGGCTCGGTCGGAAAGCTGTTGCCCGGCAACAGCATGCGGCTGGCCGATGACGACGAACTGCTCGTCAAGGGCGGTGTGGTGTTCAACGGTTACTGGCACAACGACGAGGAGACCAACGCCGTCTTCTCGGAGGGCTGGTTTCACACCGGCGACCTCGGCGCCATCGACGACGACGGCTTCCTGACGATCATCGGCCGCAAGAAGGAGATCATCGTCACCGCAGGCGGCAAGAATGTCGCGCCTGCCATCTTGGAGGACCGGCTGCGGGCGCATCCGTTGATCAGCCAGGCGATGGCCGTCGGCGACGCCAAGCCGTTCGTCGCCGCGCTGATCACCATCGACCCCGAGGCCTTCCCGGCGTGGAAGCAACGCCACGGCAAGGACGCCGGCGCGTCGGTCGGCGACCTTGCCACCGATCCGGACCTGGTGGCCGAGATCGACCTCGCGGTCAAGGAAGCCAATCAGGCGGTGTCCCATGCCGAGTCGATCCGCAAGTTCCGCATCCTGCCGGTCGATTTCACCGAGGACACCGGCGAGCTGACGCCGACCTTGAAGGTCAAGCGCAAGGTGGTCGCCCAGAAGTTCGCCAGCGACATCGAGGCGTTGTACGGCTAGAGCAATTCGACGAGCCGCTGCGCCTTGGTGCTCCACTGCCAGTTGTCGAGCACCCAGCGCCGGCCCGCTTCGCCCATCCGCGCGGCCCGGTCCGGGTCGGCCAGCAGGTCGCTGACCGACGCCGCGATCGCGCCGACGTCCCAGCCGTCGACCACCACACCCGTCTCGCCGTCGCGGACGGTCTCTGGCGCCCCGCCCGACCGGCCCGCGACGACCGGTACGCCCGTCGCCGACGCCTCCAGATACACGATGCCGAGGCCCTCGACGTCCAGACCCGCGCCGCGGGTGCGGCACGGCATCGCGAATACATCGGCCATCGCGTGGTGTGCCGGCAATTCGACGCCGGGCACCCCGTCGGTGAACACCACGTGTTCGGCGACAGCGAAGTTGTGCGCCAGCCGCCGCAGCGACGTTCGATACGGGCCGCCCCCGACGATGACGAGCGCAGCGCCGGGCACCCGCTGCCGGATCGCGGGCATTGCCCGGATCAACATGTCCTGGCCCTTGCGCGGCACCAGCCGCGACACACACACCACCACCGGCCGCTCCCCCAGCCGGTATCGGGCGCGCAGCTCGGCGCGGGCGACCTCGTCCGGCGCGAACCGGTCGGTGTCCACACCGGGCGGCAGGTGCTCCAGCGCGGCGTCAGGGCCGAACGCCGAGGCGAACCGGCCACGCGTGTAGCGGCTGACATAGGTGACCACGTCGGTACCAGCTCCGATGCGCCGCAACGCGGTTCGGGCCACCGGCAGCATGGACCAGCCGACCTCGTGGCCGTGGGTGCTGGCGACGACGCGGCCCACACCCGCTTCTCGGGCCAGCGGCGCCATCAACGCCAGCGGCGCCGCCGCTCCGAACCACACGGTGTCCACGTCGTGGCGGTCGATGAGCTGACGCATCCGGCCGGCCACCGGCGGAATGGGAAGCATCAACGTGCCCGGATGGCGCACCACTTCGTAGGCTGCTTCACGGTCGAAATCCTCGGCGCCCTTCCAGTTCGGCGCATAGACCGTCAGCGTGTGCGTCCGCGCCGCGACCAGGTGATCGACAAACGCCTGCAGGTACGATTGGATGCCGCCGCGGCGCGGCGGAAAGTCGTTGCTAACCAGCAGGACCCGGCTCATCGCCTGTCAGGCTAGCCGGACATCCAGTGCCGCCATCGGGCCAGGACCGTTGGCAGGTCCGCGCCAAGGGTGTCGCGCACGGCGGTGGCGGCGTCGGGATGTCCGGGACTGCACGCCCGCAGATACAGCGCCCGCAGCGTGGCGGTGCCGTACGCGTCGGCGACGAACCGGCTGAACCACCAAGCGCGGTCGTAGGCCGCGGACCCGGCGGGTCCGGCGGTGTTCAGGTCGGTGTCGGTGGGTATGGTCGCCAGCTCCGCGGCGTTCGCGGGTGGTGGTGTCGGCGGGCGGCCGACGAAGTCGGCGACACCCTCGGTTAGCCAGCGCGGCGCGTCGGCGGCGGTGTCGGCGCGCGATGCGAAGTGGAAAAGCTCGTGGCGCAACACTATTCGCAACGACGCATCGCTCATTGCGACGGCACCCGGAGCGAACATGATCCGCTCGGCGGTGGTGGTGGCTGCGGTGTCGGGCCCCCCGCCTGCGAGGCTGCCGAACTGGGCATCCGATCCAGCGGCCACGATGACGATATCGCGCGGCCAGTCGGGTCCCCAGAACGCGCTGACCGCCTTGGCAGCGTCGTTCATCTGGGCGGCGATGCGGGTCAACAGCGGCGCCGTGTGCGATCCGCCGAGACCGACGAGGTGAACCGTGCGACCGTCGTCCAGGGTCTCCGTGGTCGACGAGGCGGTGGGCGTCGTGAGCGAGGCAGGCGCTGCCTCGACCGGGCGCGCGGGTGCCGATTGCGGCCTGCCGACCAGAAACAGCGCGCAGATCAGCTCGGCGACAAGGAGGGCGCCGACCCTGCGACGGTCAGTAGCGGCGGACGTTGTAAATCGGCGCATTGTCCACCGGAGCGACTCGCACCGGCGTGCCATAGGTCGACGCGTGCACCATCATTCCGTCACCGAGGTAGATGGCCACATGCGACGCGTCGGAGTAGTACGTCACCAGGTCGCCCGGCTGCATCTGATCCATCGATACCGGCTGCCCACCGTGGGCGAGCGCTTGGCTGGAGTGCGGCAGCGAGATGCCGGCCTGCTGGAACGACCACATCACCAGTCCGGAGCAGTCGAACGCGTTCGGGCCCGAGCCGCCCCACGTATAGGGCGAGCCGATGCGGCTCAGCGCGGCCTGAATGACGGTGGCCGCCTCGGGAGCCCCGCCCCCCGGCGGTGCCATGTCGCCCGGTGGGATGCCGCCGGGCGGCGCGGCCAAGACGCCGGGATCGTTCTCCGGTGGCACCGCCTCCGGTGCAGGCGGAGCCGGCGGCATCGGCGGGATGGCCGCCAGGGCTTCGCGCTGGTTGGGTGTCAGGGCCGTGTACTGCGACTTGACCACCGCGATCTGCAACTGCAGCTTGCTTTGCTTGGATTGGAGGTCGGCGCGCACCGCGGCGGCCTGCTCGGCGGCGGTCTTGGCGTCGGCGGCCGATTTGGCCGACGCATCCTCGGCCAGCGCGGCCTGCTGGCCGATTTCGCGGTAGCTCTTCATCTGTGCCGACATCTCGGCGGCCATCACCCGCTGGACCGCGAGCTGATCGATGAGACCCTGCGGTGAGGTGGCGGTCAGCATCGCATCCAGACCGCCGGTCCTGCCGCCCATATATTGCGCTGCAGCTAACCTGTCGACCGACGACTGGAATGTTGCCAATTGGGACTTGGAGCTTTCCACCGCTGCCGCGTCGGTGGCGTGCTTCGCCTCGGCGGCCTGCTGCACTGCCAGCTTGTTGTTCAGATCCAGCTGGGCAGAGTGCATGGCCTCGGTGGTTTGTTCGGCCTGCCGAGACAATTCACTGAGCTTTGCCATAGCATCGTCGGCAGGGTCGGCCTGCACATGGCCGGCGACAACGCCTCCGAGGACCGTTAATCCAGCTATCGCACCTACAACGAGTCGTCGAAAACCACGTGTGGTCCGGTGCGTGTGGTCCAGCCTCAAGATTTGCGCCCTTCAACTGCCGTGACGAAGCCGCGTCGAACTGCTCAAAGATCTCAGATAGGTTACGAAACGGCATCGGCGTTGTCCAACAGAAGACGCAAATTTAACAGCCGCCTCAAACATTGTTATCAACGGCCGCGTCAGGGCGTGTCTCTACGCCACCCCCGGATCGCCGTGCCGGCGAATCGGCACCAGCCGTAGGCGCGGAGCCAATCCGACGTCGGCCAGCACCTCGAGCGCCTGGCGTTCGTCGTCAAGCAACGTGTCGGGCACCCCGAGCAACACACTGACGACGCAGTCCTTACATCCCGGACCGCGCACCGCGCAGTCGTCGCAGTCGATCCTCACCGTGCCCATGTGGCTGTCCTCTCGATCGGTGTTGCCCGCACGGTATCGGGGGCCACCGACAATTACGGCCGGCCCGCGTGGCAACCGTTGACTGTCGGTGCGGTTCCCTACCTTCAGCGCATGGGGCAGCTGAGCTTCGCGGACGTCGATCCGCTCGCTGACCTCTCACTGCGCGAGACCACGTTTGTCGTCGTCGACCTCGAGACCACCGGCGGGCGGCCCAGCGGCGAGGGCTACGACTCGATCACCGAGATCGGCGCGGTCAAGGTGCGCGGCGGCGCGGTGCT
Source organism: Mycobacterium sp. (assembly GCA_032162325.1). Classification (GTDB taxonomy): domain Bacteria; phylum Actinomycetota; class Actinomycetes; order Mycobacteriales; family Mycobacteriaceae; genus Mycobacterium. The sequence continues at coordinate 4,635 of JAVRPG010000959.1, forward strand.
GGGCGAGCTGGCCACGCTGGTGGATCCAGGGCGCAGCATCCCGCCGCAGATCGTGGCTCTTACGGGCATCACGACGGCGATGGTGTGCGATGCGCCCAGGATCGATTCGGTGCTTCCCGCGTTCCTGGAATTCTCCCGCGGCGCGGCGCTCGTCGCCCACAACGCAGGCTTCGACATCGGCTTCCTTCGCGCGGCCGCCGAACGCTGCCAGATCGCCTGGCCCCGGCCGCCGGTGCTGTGCACGGTCCGGCTGGCCCGCCGGGTGCTCACCCGCGACGAGGCCCCGAGCGTGCGACTGGCCGCGCTGGCGCGATTGTTCGGCGCGACCACCACACCGACGCACCGGGCGCTCGACGACGCCCGTGCCACGGTCGACGTGCTGCACGGGTTGATCGAGCGGGTGGGCAATCAGGGTGTGCACACCTACACCGATCTGCGGTCGTATCTGCCCGATGTGACGCCTGCCCAGCGCCGCAAGCGACACCTCGCCGA
>JAVRPG010000960.1:0-4156 GCA_032162325.1 Mycobacterium sp.
CGCGTGATGGTGGTGCCGATGCCGCCGCCACCGGCGCCCGACACCACGACGATGCGGCCGTCCAGCCTCAGAAGATCGTCCATGCGCCTATTTGTCCGGACAAAATACGGTGCTCTGCATATTGAAGAACACTATTCCGCAGCGGCGATCAGCTCGTCAAGGCTGGATACGACCTGCAGTCAGACTATTGTCTGGACCAAGTGAGCTTGATAACGTCCGAGGTCTTGACGTCCTCCCCTGGCTGAGGCCGGGGGATTCCAACCCCACCTACCTACCTATGCGGCAGGAGAGCAGAGTTGAGGTTCACGGTTCGCAGACCGGCTAGCGCCGAGGTCTCCCCGTGCTGTCACCGCCCGTCCGGCGGCGATGTTGCGTGCAGCGTTCACGTCGGCGTTGCACGGCCCGGCGTTGCAGGATTCGCACTGGAAAACCGCTTGGCTCTTACGGTTTCCGGGTGCGACATGCCCGCACGCCGAGCATCGTTGCGACGTGTACGCAGCCGGAATCGACTCGACCCGGCCACAAGCCTTGTGCTGCAACCGCGCGGCGAACACACCCCATCCGCTTCGGCTGATGCCACGGTTGAGGCCGCGCTTCTGTGCGACTCTCCGGCCGGGCTGCTCGATGGTTCCGCGCGCACTGCGGGTCATCGCACCCACGTCAAGGGCTTCGATGCGGATCGTGTCGAAGCGCCGCGCGATGTCAGTGGTGGCCTTTTCGACCCAGTCTTTGCGTCGGTCGGTCTCAAGCGCTTTCAGCTTCGCGATAGCCGCCCTGTTGCGAGCTCGCCGGTGCGAGCCCCGCTCGGCGCGGGCCAGGCGCTGCTGCAGCACTTTCAACCGCTTGGCCTCACCCGCAGTGAGGCTAGGTGCGTGCAGCAGTTCACCGGTCGACAGTGCCGCCGACACCACAACACCGCGGTCGACGCCCACCACGGTGCCATCGCTGGGGCTGGCGATCGGGTCGGGGATATGGGCGAAAGCGATGTGCCAGCGGCCGGCTCGATCGCGGGTGACCCGATAAGACTTCACACCCTCCGGGACCGGCCGCGACAGCCGGAAGCGCACCCAGCCGACCTTGGGCACCCAGATACGACCGATGCGGCGATTCAGACGCTCGACGTGATGCGTTTTTACTCCGACCTGGCGGAATCCCTCGTGCACACCGGCTTTGCGCCACCTGGGGCGGCGGTGCGTCCCAACGAAAAAGTTGCGCATCGCCTGAGCAAAATCCCGCAACGCCTGCTGCTGCACAGTTTGCGAACCGGCTTCCAGCCAGTCGTATTCGACGCGGGCTGCCGTCAACTGAGCACACTGCTCGTTGTAGCCGGGCGCATGCAGTCCCGGCCGCCAGTGCAGTTGCTGTTCGACGGCCAGGTTCCACACATACCGAGCATGGCGACAATGCTCGTCGAGTACCTCCGCCTGCTCAGCGGTAGGAAGCAACCGATATCGCGCCACGCAAGCACCCTAACTACCACCACTGACAAATCACCGAAAGGAGAAGTGGCGGCGCCTTCCCCGGCTAAAGCCAGGGGTTTCCACGCCGCGATAATCCGATGACTGTGTCCGTCGACGATGCCAGATACACCGCACCCAACTCCACCGCCGCCGAAGGCTGGCGGCTGGAGCGCCTCACCGCACCGAGCAGATTGTTCGGTGCCAACGGGCTGCGCACCGGTCCCGACGGCCGCGTCTATGTCGCGCAGGTGACCGGCAGCCAGATCAGCGCACTGGACCTCGGCACCGGACTGGTGGACACGGTCAGCGCCAAGGGCGGCGACATCATCGCGCCCGACGACGTCGCCTTCGACAGCAGCGGCAACCTGTACGCCACCGAGGTGATGGACGGCCGGGTGAGTGTGCGAGACGCCGGTGGGCGAACCCGGGTGCTGCGCGACGACCTTCCTTGCGCGAACGGCGTGACCGTGCACCAGGACCGGCTGTTCATCGGCGAGTGCCGCGGGGGCGGACGGCTGATGGAACTCGATCGCGGCACTGGCGCGCAGCGGATCCTGCTCGAGGACCTGCCGTCGCCCAACGCGATGGAGGTCGGCCCCGACGGCCTCTTGTACTACCCGCTGATGACGGCCAACGAAATCTGGCGTGTAGACCCCGACCCCGATAAACACGGTGACCCGCAACGGGTTGCGGGCGACCTGGGTGTGCCTGACGCGGTGAAGTTCGATTCCGAGGGCTTCATCGTCTCCACGCAGGTGGCCAGCGGGCAGGTGCTACGCATCGATCCGCGCACCGGCGAGCAGACCCTGCTGGCTCAGCTCAGTCCGGGTCTGGACAATCTGACCTTTGTCGGCGACCGGTTGTTCGTCTCGAACTTCACCGGTGAGATCACCGAGATTCTCCGCGGCCGTGAGACCCGCACCGTGTTGCAGGGCGGATTGAACTGGCCGCTGGATCTCGCGATCGGTGACGACGGCAACCTCTATGTCGCTGACGGCACCTACTTCTATGTCGTGGACCCCGACGGGTCGCTGCAGACGGTCGGCATGCTGTTCTCGCCCGGATATCCCGGCTTCCTTCGCGGGCTGGCTCCTGCGGGACCCGGCACCTTCGTGGTCGCGACGTCGGGGGGCCAGATCGCCCGCTACCGTCCCGGTGACGGCGAAACAGACTATCTCGCAGACGGATTCGACCAGCTCTATGGCGTGGCGATCGGCCCGGGTGACGCCATCGTGTTCGCCGAACTCGGCACCGGTCGGGTGTACTCGCTGCGGTCGGGCAACGCAGAGGTGCTGGCTTCGGGACTGCAGGATCCGGTCGGCGTCGCGTTCGACCCGAACGGCAGCCCGTTGGTGGCCGAATCCGGCGCCGGTCGGGTGGTCCGACTCGCCGGCTCGACGGAGACGGTGGTCGACGGCCTGCAACGGCCACAAGGGATTCTCGTGGCCGACGGAACGCTCTACATCGTCGATGCCGGCGCCAAGGAGGTGATCGCGTTCGACCTCGACACAAGCGAGCGCCGCACAATCGCCTCTGGTCTGCCGGTCGGCGCCCCGCCCGGCGTGGAACCCAAGCCGCTCAAGGGAATGCCGCCTTTCTCCGGACCCCAAGGCCCGTTCGCTGGCATCACCATCGGGCCGGACGGCACGCTGTACATTTCGGCCGACGGTGACGGCAGCGTTCTGGCGTTGCGACCCGCATGACGGACCAGCGAGAAGCGAAGGCGGATCGCGCATGACGGTCAGCCCCACCGACCATCGCTACCTTCAGGTGGCGCGCACGCTGCGGAAAGAGATCGTCGACGGGGTCTACCCGGTGGGTTCGCAGCTGCCCACCGAGCAACAGCTCTGCGAGCGGTTCGAGGTCAGCCGCTACACGATTCGGGAAGCGCTGCGCCGACTGCGCGACGACAACCTCGTCGCGTCACGCCCACGCGCGGGAACGCTGGTCGTTCCGCGTCCCGCCACGAATTCGTATGCCCAGGACGTGATGTCGATCGACGACCTGCTTGCGTTCGCGACCGGTGCGAAGTTCACAATCGAGTCCAACGCGATGGTCACAATCAACGAGGACCTCGCCGCCCGAACCGGGCTGGCGGTCGGCTCCGAGTGGCTGGCGGTGCGCGGCTACCGGCAGGCCGAGGGTAGCGCAGCGCCGGTGTGCCGAACGGAGTACTACATCAACCGGGCATTTGCCGCGGTGGGCAGACTGCTGCAACGCCACTCAGGGCCGATCTTCCCGCTGATCGAGGACCTGTTCGGGGTGAGCATCGTCGAGGTGCATCAACAAATCGCAGCGGTGCTGGTCACCCCTGAGCTGGCGAACGCACTGAAGGTCGACATGGGCACCGCCGCGCTGGAAATGCAGCGCACCTACAAGACGTCGGACGACGAGGTCGCCCAGGTCACGATCAACACGCATCCCTCGTCGCGGTACCGGCATTCGATGACCATGCGCCGGATCAAGGGTTAGGTCGGACGGTGCGGGTCGACGAGCAGCGCGCAGCCGACGCCTACCGGCGGGGACTGTGGGTGCGAACGACACTCGCCGACTCGCTGCGGAACGCCGCCCAGGCAACGCCGCAGCGAACGGTATTGGTGGACGGCGATATTCGGCTCGACTGCGAGACCCTGAATGAGCAGGCGACCGAAATGGCGAAGGCGCTGATGGCGCGAATGCCCGCGGGCAGCGTGGTG
>JAVRPG010000961.1:0-8238 GCA_032162325.1 Mycobacterium sp.
GCGCGGAGTTCCCGCGTCTCTCGCTCCAGGTACGAGCGGCGTGACGATTCACTCATGGACGCGTACACCGACAGCGAGATCAACCCGCAGCCGGCTACGTAATAGAAGAACCAATTCTCGTGACCGATGTTCTTCAGCCCCAGCGCGACGTACTCCGTGGTCCCGCCGAAGATCGCGACTGTCAGCGCGTACGGCAGCCCGACGCCGAGCGCCCGGACGCGGGCGGGGAAGAGCTCCGCCTTGACCACCGCATTGATTGACGTGTAGCCCGACACGATGATCAGGCCGATCATCATCAGGCTGAACGCGGGCAGCGCGGAGTGGGCCTGGGACACCGCGGTGAGCAGTGGGACAGTGCACAGCGTCGCGCCGACCCCGAACGCGATGAGCAGTGGTCGCCGACCGATCCGATCCGAGAGCGCGCCAAACGCCGGCTGAATGCACACGAAGATGAGTAGCGCGACGAAGTTGATCCACGTCACCTGCTCCTTCGGCAGGCCGGCCGTGTTGATCATGAACTTCTGCATATACGTGGTGAATGTGTAGAACGCGATGGTCCCGCCCAGCGTGAGTCCCACGACCGTCAGGCACTCCCGCGGATAGGAGAGCAAGGTCCTCAGGCTGCCGCGCTCGGTGTTCTCCTTCACGGCAAGCTTGTAGTTCTCCGACTCGTCCATCGTTCGGCGCAGCCACATGACGGTCACAGCGGCCGCCGCGCCGATGACGAATGCGATCCGCCAGCCCCAGGCATGCATCTGCTCCGGTGTGAGCAGCTGCTGCAAGATGATCTGTACACCCAGCGCGAGCAGCTGGCCGCTGGTCAGCGTCACGTACTGAAATGAGGAGTAGAAGCCGCGGCGGTGCGGGGTGGCGACTTCGCTCAAATACGTTGCAGAGGTTCCGTATTCGCCCCCCAGCGACAGCCCTTGGAGCAGCCGGAGTGCGACCAGCAGGATCGGTGCCAGCGCGCCGATCTGGGCATACCCCGGCAAGACGGCGATGCCGAGAGAACCTATGCCCATCACGGTCACTGAGAGCGTCAACGCGGCGCGGCGCCCGAATCGGTCGGCATACCTACCGAGCAACCAGCCGCCGAGCGGCCGGACAAGGAAGCCGACCGCGAAGATGCCGGCCGTGTTCAACAGCTGCGCCGTCGGATTCCCCGATGGGAAGAACACGCTTGCGAAGTAGATGCTGAACGCCGCGTAGGCATACCAGTCGTACCACTCGATCAGATTGCCGAGCGATCCGCGAATCACGTTGCCGGCCACCGATCTCGTGGGAGGCGCTCCGCCGGTGTGTCGTTGGTTCAAATCCATGTTCCTTGACCCCCTTGATGCCTGTAGGTGCCGTCATCATGTGAGAGCGGCCACAGACGGGGAAGAGGAAACGGCGCTATCGCGGCCCTTCCTTGCACAATCCACAGATTCACCAGCTAACCCGCCGTACTCGTCAGGCTCGCGTTGCAGGGGAACGGCAGCCCTACCGAACGTCAGCCGGGAACCGGCGAGCATGCCGCGCAAAATGGTGTGCCACAGTGCAACTCGACGTGGCCAACCGGAAACGGTGCGTGTTCAAGAGGGCGCGTCCAATTCTTACCGCTAACTCGCCGTGTGCGATTCCGTTGTATCCGGGTCAAAGCGCATGAGTGGTTTCATTGGTGTCGCCGACGCAGACGCGCAGCCACACTGAGCCTCCACCGACGGTGACGACGGGAAGAAAAGTCGACGGGCAGCTCGCTCCTTGAGTTGAGTGCGTCGCGGTTCTCGACGAGCGTTCTGATGAGATCGTTGAGGTCACAGGTCAACTCCGTTCCTGCCCAGGGATGGAAGCCGAGGTGGGCGTATTCGGCGAACTCCGACGCCTTCAAGAAGAGCCCCTGGACACTTCGGTCTCCGGCCACCACGGTGGCTTCAATGGTGTCGCCGGTGTGGACGCGCAGCCAGCTCGAGCCTTGGTCGTAGAAGTCGAACGGAAGAAACGTCTCGCCCGGGCGCTGACACAGCTTGTCAAGTTCGTCGAGCCATAGTTGGAGGAAGCGGGCCAGCGCGCCGAAGCTATCGGTCTGGTGGGTCAGAGTGTCGTCGAGGAGGAGGAGGTTGCACGAGCAGCACCCACGGCGGAGATCACCGAGCTCTAACTGAAGGTCGTCGTGGGCGCCGGGCTTGTGCCAGAGCCATATTGGGACAACGTCCATGTCAGCTTCCGTCGTATTCGCGTGAGTGCAGATTAACCGGCGGCCGTTTCCGTGTCCGTACGAGCGTGCCGTCGCGGACTGGCAGGCCTACCGTTGCGCTCGCGGAATCAGTCTTGCACGCACAGCGGGGGTTTCCGCATGTCGTCAATCCCGGGTGCTTGGATGCAGTTTGGTGACGGCGGCCTGGATCTCGGCGACCCGGGCCAGATCTAGGCCCCACGGCTGGTCGACACCGATACGGTTGTCGAGATCCCACAAGACACACTGTTCGCCCGGCTCCGCGACCAGCTCCCACGCGATGACGGTCCTACGCAGCTGTTCGTCCATAGGGCCCGCCGCCGGAATGTTGGCGGGTGCGCCGCCGACCGGATGGTGGTGCATGAACTTTCCATAGGCCTTGGCGCAAAAAGCCTGATACCGCGCGGTGCACAGGATCAGGCCGTGCCAGGCCTCATCCACCGCATGCGATGGCATCCCGATCACCTGGTTGTCCCGCAGTGCGGCCGCGCAGCAGCGCAGCCACTGCCGCAAACCAGCCTCGATGATCTCCCGTGGCTGCCACGGGCACGTCTTGAACACGGCGGGAGGAAGCTCGAGTTCTGCCACCGCGGTAAACGACCGATCGAGCCCATTACCGCGCCGGCGCTGCCTTGCTAGCCACTGATCTGGGCGCGATCGTTCACCTGTCGCCTGTTGTGTCGACTGCATTTGATGGGCCTCCTCGTGCCGTGGGCATCGCCCTGCTAACCGCCGCAGCCGCAGCCTCCGCAGCCCCCGCAACTGCCCACTGACCCCAGGGCTACCCAGGTAGCGGCCTTCTTGGCTTTCGAATGCGCGGGTTCCGAGGCTGCCCCGGCCGACCAGACATCTTCAGAGCGGCGTCCTGTGCCTCGAACCCGGTGCCCGCGTCGCAAAGTTTGAATGTCGCGACGGTATTTTCCTTCCGGGTTCTCACCATTCAGACGGCGGGCCCGCCTGCGCCACACCAGCACGGCCAGCGTCACACCCAGCGCGATAATCGCCGCACTCAGTTGTGTCAACTCCATGGTGGGCCTCCTCCTGCTTTGGGTCCACCCATCATGAGACGGGCGCCACACAGCGAGGAAGAGATAGGTCCGTATCGTGGCGTTTCCTTGCACGATCCACAGATTCACCGACGCCCGGACCACGGAGTGACGCGTCGAGCGCTATGCCGACGACGCGGTCTTGCAATCAGTCACCGAACGTCATCTGTGAATCTTGCAAGGAAACACCGCGATTGGACCTTTCCTCTTCCTGCCCGGTGGCGTCCCTCACATCATGAGTGTCATCCACAGCAAGAGGAGGCCCATCAAAATGCAGTCGACACAACACGCGACACGTGATGGATCCCGTAGCCACGACACAACCCATCGCTTCCGCGTCAAGGCCGCTGACGTCGGCATCGTCGGTTTCGTTGACGGAGGCAAATTGCTCGAATGGATCGATAAGGCTGCCAACGCAACAGCCGCACAGTGGTGCGGCCGCACCTGCGTCACCGCCTCCGTCGGCAACGTTCACCTCGACCGGCCCATCAGCGTCGCTGAACTTGTCGAAGTGCACGCCAGTCTCGTCTATACGGGGCGCTGCAGTATGCACATCCTTGTCACCGTCTCCTGCAGCGACCCCACCCGGGCTAAAGCAGTTCAAACCTCGCAGTGCCCAATCATTTTCGTCGCTGTCGACGACAGCGGCAATCCCGTCGAGGTCCCTCGGTGGACACCGGTCACGATGCTTGAACTGCAACGACAACGGCAGGCACGGGTCCGGATACGGATGCGTAAACGCATCGAAGGCGCCATGGCTGCCGAAAGCTACACCGTGGAGGGCACCGCCCCCCGCGCCACGCTGCCCTTCCTCACCGCCGCTACCGACGTCAACCGGGACGGCAAGGTCCATGGCGGCCGGGTGATGCGGTGGATCGACGAAGCGGCCTACGCGTGCGGAGCCGATTGGGCTGGCGCGCAAGTCATCACGTCCTACATCGCCGGGATTTGCTTCTACGGGCCCATCACCCTCGGCGAGGTCATCGACGTCACGGCACGAATCATTCACACTGGACCGCGCAGCATTCACACCAGCGTCCACGTCACCACCACCGACACAGACGGCGGTCGACCTCGCGTCGTAGCACACGGATTGGCCGTCGTCGTTTCACTCGACGAGTGCGGCGATGCCCGACCTGTCCCGAAGTGGGAACCCGACTCCGACGAAGACCATCGACTCGATCAGCACGCCCTGCACCTGATCGAGTTACGACAATTGCTCGAACCCTTCACAACTGCAGGCGCATTCCTCGCCGACGCCGAACCGGCGCGCATCCACCACGACACGTTCGCCCACTAACGCAGACAGCGCGCCTCATCACACGGTGTCCTTTGCGGGTACCGTTCGGTGGGCAAGCAGCCTTCAATCCGGAACTCATTGGTTCCGGAGTTGGCACCGACTCGACTTCCACAACCTTCGGCTTCTCGGCTTCGCCCTTCGCGCCGCTGGACAACGTCGTCGTCGTGCGGCATAGATGAACCATGGCAACCAGCCAACCCCGGGTATGGCTGATCACCGGCGTGAGTTCGGGCTTCGGGCGCGCGATCGCCGATGCCGCGCTGGCCGCCGGCGACATTGTCGTCGCCGCCGCACGACGCACGGACGCGCTCGCCGATCTGGTCGCGTCGTCACCCGAGCACGTCACCGCTCTGGCACTCGACGTCACCGACACCGACCGCATCCGCGCCGCCGTCGCCGAGGTGCTCGACCGGCACGGCCGCGTCGATGCGCTGGTGAACAACGCCGGCCGCGGCGCGATCGGCGCCGCCGAAGAAACCAGCGACAGTGAGCTGCGCGACCTGATGGATCTGCATTTCTTCGGCCCGGCCGCGCTGACCCGCGCCGTGCTGCCCGGCATGCGTGAGCGCGGCACCGGCGCGATCGTCCAAATGAGCAGCATGGGTGGGCGTTTCACGTTCCCCGGCGTCGGCGCCTACTCCGCGACGAAGTTCGCGCTCGAGGGATGGTCAGAGGCGCTGGCCAAGGAGGTCGAGCGGTTCGGCATCCGGGTGCTGATCGTCGAGCCAGGCGCGTTCCGAACGTCGTTCAACGGCCCCGGTGCGCTGCTGTTGTCCAAACGCATCCCGGCCTACGACGATCAGATCGAGCCGCTGCGCACCGGCATGCCCGACGACGACGGCAAGCAGCCCGGCGATCCTGCCAAGGCCGCCGCGGCGATCCTGCTGGCGCTGGATTCCCCGGATCCGCCGCTGCGGCTGGCTCTGGGCAACGACGCCGCCGACGCGATCGCGGAGTCGCTCGACGGCGCGAAGGCCGAACTGGCCGCATGGGAACGGGTCGGGCGTTCCGCGGTGTTCGACTAGCACCGGTCACTTCAATGTTTCGATTCGTGATCTCAACATGTCGGTGAGTAGCTCGGTCTGTCGATCGGTGAAACCGATTTCCTCGCAGCGGTCGGGCCATTCTCCGGCCGCGTCGACGATTGAATCGATCATCCGCGAAGTCGCGCGTTCGCGAAGACCTAAGCGGACGGCGGCGTCCATGAAATGCGTTCGGTTGAGCTTGTTGGCCCTCCCGTAGAGCGTCAACGCCATCGGGTCTTTCCAACCGGCGTACGGCTGGGTCGTTAACAAGTCATAGGCAGGTGTGGGTTGCCAGAAGCCTTGCGCCGCATAGATGGACAGATTCTTACCGTGCAGGTCTCCGTTGCCAATCAGCCATGAGAACACCACGACCCGCAGTAGCTCGAGGATGGCCGCGGTGCGTGATCCGCCTCCACGCGCGCATGCTTCGGCGAGTGTGGTGATCGCGGTCTCCGCGTGGATTCGATACTTCGACGCTGGATAGAGGCCCGCAACTTGGCAGGCGTCTTCCTGGGGAATGCGGGTGTCGCCTTGGCGGTCGAATCGGTCCACCAGCAACGCACTACGCCCTTGGGTGTCATGGAGCAGGCGGGTTCTGGCGGTGCGGAGTCCACACGCCGCCGCCATTCGCATGAAGAAGTGTTCGTTCTCAACGAGTCGCGGATATCCGGTAGGCGGATTGAGCTTGAGGGTGGCAGGGCCCAACTTGGTATTCGCCGGTGTAGACCACATCGCCGCACTCACCTTGGGTTGGACACCAGACAATCCGACAGGGTCTGCCTCCACCGAGCCCGTAAGGCGTTCGAAAACCTCGCGAAAGTCAGAATCGCGCTCCGGCACGAACATTGGTGAGTTCTCAGGGGGATCGACGCCGGCAGGGAGCACACGAACATTGCCAATTGTGTCGGCGCCGATGGCGAGAAGCAGCGTCAGGTGGTCATCTGTCGACGTCTTCGTCGACGACGTTACAACCCCTAGCCGAACGCCTTCTGGCAGGAGGCCTGCAAAGAATGGTGGAACTGCCCCTCCGGTGGTTATCACCGGGTATTCAGCCGTGATGGGGAGTGACCACGACACTGAGCGTTCGCGGACGGATTCGCTCGGCTTATGAGACGGGTCTGTATAGCTGAAGCTAATCTCGTCTCTTGGCGAGCGGTTGAGGCTGGCAACGACCTCATCGTTGAGGTAGATGTCCGCATCGTTTACGGTGCGGAGGTCGAGGCCATCGGGAGTGATGGTCATTGGGTGGTGCTGTCAGTCGTGGTGACTTCGAGGCGGAGTCCCAGGGACTCGGCGATCTGGATGATCGACCCTAGTTTCACGGATCCGGTGGCGTGTTCAAGGGCTTGGACGCTATATCTGGAGACGCCTGCGAGGTCGGCGAGCAGTTGCTGAGTCAACCCGAGTTGAATCCGTCGGGCGGCGAACGCCTCTCCCATGCGTGCTATTTCAGGCATAGGAGATCGTTTGGCGGGCTTTGTCTTACGTGGGTAGGACATCTTCCTCCTTATGCGTGGTCTTTCAGGCATAAGAGGAATGCAGCCATCCGAGGAAGAGCAGTTGGACTCGTCAGGACTCTTATGCCTGATTTCCCAGGCATACGATGATGATCTCGCCGGAACCGACCGTTGTCAAGGCCTTATGCCTGCTTATTCAGGCATAAGGGACGTCCAGGGGCTGAGTCAAACCGCCAAGTCACGCGGAAACCGCTCGGCCAGCAACAGCAGTGTCCACGCGGCGAGGGACTGTGCGTCGGTGATGTCGCCTTCGCGGATCATCCGTTCCAGCTCCGCGCGGGTGAACCACTCGCTGTGCATGTCCTGCTCCTCATGCTCGCGGTCGTGCTCGCCCTCGGTGATGGCCGTCGCGAGGAACACCCGGCCGCGCTGGCTGCTCATCCCCGGCGCGACATCGAGCATGCCCAGCAGCTCCATCGAGGCGGCTCGCAACCCGGTCTCCTCGCGCAGCTCTCGGTTGGCCAGCGCGATCGGCTCGAGATCCTCCTGGCCCGGCGCGGTGCCCTGCGGAAACTCCCAGCGCCGCATGCCCAGCGGATAGCGGAACTGCTCGACCAGGTGGAAGCGGTCGCCATCGCGCGGGATCACCAGCGCATACGTGGGCTTGTCGATTACCGAGTAAATGCCGGGGCTGCCGTCTGGACGTCGGATGTCGTCCTCGCGCAGGGTCAGCCAGTTGTTCCGGTACACCTCGCGCGACGCCACCCGATGGATCTGGTTCACGCGCCCAGTATCGCTGAGCGCCGTATGGGTAACCTCGGAGCGTGCTCCTGGCCTCGCTAAACCCCGCGACAGTCGCCGCTGGGGTGGATATCGGCGACGCGGTGCGCATCGGCGGCGCCGTGCTGAGCCGCAGCGATCTCGTCGGCGCGGCAACATCGGTTGCCGAGCGGGTCGCGGCCGCTGACCGGGTGGCCGTCCTGGCGACCCCGACTCCCGCGACCGTGCTGGCCATTACTGGGTGCCTGATCGCCGGGGTGCCCGTCGTGCCGGTGCCCGCCGACGTCGGCGCCGCCGAACGCCGTCACATCCTCACCGACTCCGGCGCGCAGGCGTGGCTGGGGGAGAAGCCGGATGTGACGGACGACCTGCCCCACATCCCGGTCCGCCTGCACGCCCGGTCGTGGCATCGCTA
>JAVRPG010000962.1:0-3967 GCA_032162325.1 Mycobacterium sp.
GCGTCGACGGGGCCTCCGCACCTCTGGCGGGTCCGACCAGCCAGCCCGCTCTGTGATCAATCGTGGCCGCCGCCACGCACACCGTGTACGACGCCGGATTGTCGCTGGCCGCGGTGTGCGACCTGGAGCCGTACTGGGAGGCGCTGCGAAAGGTCTACGCGCCGTTTGAGTCTGGCGTACCGGCGCCGACCGGTCGGGTCTATTCTCACGAGATCCCCGGTGGCCAGCTGTCGAACCTGCGCCAGCAGGCCATCGCACTCGGATTCGGTGACCGGTTCGAGGAGATCGAGGCCAACTACGCCGCAGCGGACCGGGTGCTGGGCCGGCTGGTGAAGGTCACTCCGTCGTCGAAGGTGGTTGGCGACCTCGCGCTGGCCCTCGTCGGCGCGGGCGTGTCCGCCGACGAATTCGCCGCAGATCCAGCACGATTCGACATTCCCGACTCGGTGATCGGCTTTTTGCGCGGCGAGCTCGGCGACCCACCGGGCGGCTGGCCCGAACCGTTGCGCAGCAAGGCTCTTGCCGGGCGCCCGCCTGCCAAACCCCTGCAAGAACTCGGCCCCGACAACGAGGTGGTGCTGGCACAAGCAGGCCCAAAACGACAAGCGGTCCTGAACCGGCTGCTGTTCCCCGGGCCGACAAAGGAATTGGACGCGCACCGCGAACAGTACGGCGACACGTCCGGTCTGTCGGCCAACCAGTTCTTCTACGGACTGCGGCAGGGCGACGAGCATCGGGTACGGCTGGAGCGCGGCGTCGAGCTGCTGATCGGGCTCGAGGCCATCTCCGACGCCGACGAACGCGGCATGCGCACGGTGATGTGCATCCTCAACGGCCAGTTGCGGCCGGTGGTGGTGCGCGACCGCAGCATCGCCAGCGACATACCGACCGCTGAAAAGGCCGACCGGTCCAACCCCGACCATGTCGCGGCCCCGTTCGCGGGCGTCGTCACCGTGGGTGTGTCGGTCGACGACACGGTGGACGCGGGACAAACGATCGCGACCATCGAGGCGATGAAGATGGAAGCCGCGATCACCGCACCCAAGGCCGGCAAGGTCAGCCGGGTGGCCGTCTCGGCGACCGCACAGGTCGAGGGCGGCGACCTGCTGGTGGTGGTCAGCTGACCCGCATAGTCGCCGGCACGTTCGGCGGGCGGCGAATCGCGGTGCCGCGCACCGGAACCCGGCCGACCACCGATCGGGTGCGCGAATCGCTGTTCAACGTGCTCGCGTCGCGCATCGACTTCGCCGGAGCCTCGGTGCTCGACCTGTATGCGGGCTCCGGAGCCCTCGGCCTTGAGGCGATGTCGAGGGGCGCGGCATCGGCGATGTTCGTCGAATCCGACCATCGTGCCGCGGCCGTCATCGATCAGAACATCGCGTCGTTGGGGGTGAAGGCCGCCGTGCGGCGAGGACCCGTCGCAGCGGTGCTGGCGGGTGGCGCTGACCGGCCGGTTGACCTGGTGCTTGCCGACCCGCCCTACGACGTCCCGGCGACCGAAATCGAGGAGATGCTCGTCGCCTTGGTTGACGGGGGATGGGCGACTACGGGGACGGTCGTCGTCGTGGAACGCGGCGCGTCCGGGCCGGAACTGGCCTGGCCGGATGGCTGGCTGCCTTGGCCGTCACGCCGCTCCGGCGACACCCGCATCGCACTGGCCGAGCGGACTGCCCTGCCCTGCTAGCGTCATCGACCATGAGCGGCGCCGTATGCCCGGGGTCCTTCGACCCAGTGACCCTCGGCCATGTCGACATCTTGGAGCGCGCGGCCGCCCAATTCGACGAGGTCGTGGTCGCGGTGCTGATCAACCCGAACAAGCAAGGCATGTTCGAACTCGACGAGCGCATCGCCATGATCGAGGAATCGACGACGCACCTGCCGAACCTGCGCGTCGAATTCGGCGAAGGTCTGGTCGTCGACTTCGTGAAGGCCCGCGGACTGACCGCGATCGTCAAGGGCCTGCGCACCGGCACCGACTTCGAATACGAGCTGCAGATGGCGCAGATGAACAAGCACATCGCGGGCGTCGACACCTTCTTCGTCGCGACCACCCCGCGGTACTCGTTCGTGTCGTCGTCGCTGGCCAAAGAGGTCGCGATACTCGGTGGCGACGTTTCTGAGCTGCTGCCCGAGGCCGTCAACGTGCGGCTGCAGGCCAAGCTCAAGGGTTAGGCCGGGCTACCGCGGGTATCCACTGGGTGGCGCACAGCCCATGGCGCCGAATCCATGGTTATGAAATTCGGAGGTATCCCAGTGGTCGAAACGTTTGTTCAATCGACCGATGACGTCGTGAAGTTCCTCAAGGGGCAACACAACCTGATCAAGGACATGTTCGAGGAAGTCTTCAGCGCGTCCGACCCGAAAGCGCGCGAGAAGGCGTTCGTCGAGCTGCGCCAGTTGTTGGCGGTGCACGAAACCGCTGAGGAGATGGTGGTCCATCCGCGTGCGCGCCACGAAATCGCTGACGGCGACGAGATCGTCGACGCCCGATTGCACGAGGAGCACGAGGCCAAGCAGCAGTTGTCCGAGCTCGAGGGCATGGACATCGACTCCAAGGAGTTTCTTGACGAGCTGACCAAGTTCCGCGACGCGGTCGTCGACCATGCCGAGCATGAGGAAAGCGAGGAGTTCAACAGGCTGCAGAACAAGCTTGACTCCGACGATTTGGGGCGAATGGCCAAGGCCGTTCTGGCCGCCGAGGCGATCGCACCCACCCGCCCGCACCCCGGCGTTGAGTCGGCCAAGGCCAACTTCGCGGTTGGGCCGTTCGCGTCGATGCTCGACCGGGCCCGTGATCTGATCGGCGCGGCGCTGCGGTAGTCAGTCGGCCTCGGGCAGCGTAGTAGCTGTGAACACGTTGTCGGGATCGTATCGCGACTTCAGTTGGGCGAGGCGAGACGCGTTGGGGCCGTAAGCCTTTCGTGCTTGCTCGGCTTGTTGCGGGCCAATCAGATTCGGGTATCCGCCGTCGATGGCGTGCGGCGCCAGATCGGTGTAGACCTGCTGCGCCCAAGCCTGGTGGGGTCTCGCATCGTCTCCGGGTTCCCACGCGGCGAGCACCTCGACGACGAAGTGCTGCTCGCGAATGCCGAATGCGGTCTGTTCGATGGGAACGTGGGTCGCCGCGCCATGGCAATGATGGATGGCGATGCCGCTGTATGCCGACGCTCGGGTGTCACCGGCGCAGACGAGCGCGTCGATCGCGCCGGCGTTGAACGACCGCAGGGTGCGCGTGCGCATCTCGTGATGTCGCCCCCAGCGGATGTAGGGATCCAGCAGGGTCAGCATCTTGCTGTACGGCATCGGGGCGATCTCCCTTACAAGTGGCGTCCCCAATCCCGCGAGGCGCACGAACCATGCCGACGGATCCGCCGAGCTCGACCACACCGGTGCCAGGTAAACCACCGAGTGCCCGTCCGGTCCGGCGACCATCCCGATCTGGACGGTGAGCTCGTCGGGCATCGTCCGCGCCAGTTCGTTGTATGCGTGAAAAACGTCGCGGGCCTGGCGCCAGGGATACATGATCACACCCGCCAGCACCGACGAGATCGGATGCAGCCGCACCCGCATCGCGGTGACCACGCCGAAGTTTCCGCCGCCGCCGCGTAGCGCCCAGAACAGGTCGGGTTCGTGCTCGGCGTCGGCGGTGACGATGCGTCCGTCGTGCAGCACGACGTCGGCACCCAGCAGGTTGTCAAGCGCCAACCCGGCCACACCGTTCAGGGGGCCGTAGCCGCCGCCGAGGGTCAAGCCCGCCATGCCGACCTGACCGAAGTTGCCCGTCGCGGGCACCAGGCCGTGCAGCTCGGACGCGTCCAACGCGTCAGCCGCGGTGGCTCCGCCGGCGACCGTCGCGATGCGGGCCGCGCCATCGACGTCGACCCGCCACATTCGCGCCATGTCGATGACGAGGCCCTTGTCGGCCAGCGCCCGTCCCGCCCAGTCGTGACCGCCGCCGCGCACCGCA
>JAVRPG010000963.1:0-3533 GCA_032162325.1 Mycobacterium sp.
GAAGCCCTTGCCACTCGTCTCGCTCTGACACGACACGCCGGACTCCTGCACGTTGCAGCGAAATCCGGCGGCCGCCAGGATCCTGTTGAACCGCAACACGTTGGCCGGGCCGGGCACCAGCCAGAACTCCGGTTGGCCCAGCGCGACGAACTGTGGGTCGCCTTCGTCGTCGACGACGATCGCGTTCGGTGTGGTGGCCTGCCCCGCGGCGTCGGGCACAGAGTCGGGTTCACCGGGGATGCCGAGGCCGGACTGCCAGCCGCTCGACGCCTGACAGCCCGCTTTGATGCGTGTCAGAATCGCGCATCGCCACTTGCCGCTTGGGGTGGTGAAGTAGTAGCCCGTGACGTCGCCGACGTGCGCGGCGTAGTTGAACGCATTGACGAGGTGCGCGTTGCTGGACGGTGTCGGCGGCGCCGCGGTCGGGGCTGCGGTGGCCGTCTGAGCGGGCGGCTCCGAGGTGTTGACGATGCGTTCTCCAGAGCAGCCCGCAGTGGCCAGCATCGCGACAGTCACCGCCGAGAGCAGATTTCGGCGGTTCAAGCGGAACCCAGCGGAGCGCGGGACCGGATGAGCGACTTGATGTCGTCGAGTCCCTCCCAGATGTTCACGTTCATCCCCGCCAGCACCCGATCGTCGCCGTCGAGCCAGAACGCGGTGAACTCGCGCTTATTGACGTCACCACGAAACACCACTTTCTTGTAGTGGGGCGCATGGCCGACGTACTCCATGCCGAGGTCGTACTGATCGGTGAAGAAGTAGGGGAGTTCGGTGTACTCCTCGGGATGGCCCAGCATGCCCGCCGCAGCGACCGCAGGCTGCTTGAGCGCGTTGGCCCAATGCTCGGTGCGGATGCGGGTGCCGAACAGCGGGTGCTCAGCCGCGGCGATGTCACCGACAGCGTAGATGTCGGGGTCGCTGGTGCGCAGCGACGAATCGACCAGGACGCCGCCATCGCCAAGGGCCAGGCCCGCCCGTTGGGCGAGCGCGAGGTTGGGCGCCGCGCCGACCGCGACCAGGACGGCGTCGGCGTCGACGGTCGATCCGTCGCCCAGCGTGAGCCCGGTCGCTTTGCCGCCGGCGGTGGTGATTTCCTGCACTGTTGCACCCAGCCGAAGGTCCACACCGTGTTCGCGGTGGAGCGCGGCGAACACCTCGCCGACCTCGCGGCCGAGCGCGGCCATCAGCGGAAGCGCTGCCATTTCGACGACCGTCACGCTGACGCCGCGGTCTCGGGCTCCGGCGGCGACCTCGAGGCCGATCCAGCCGCCGCCGACCACGGCCAGGGAAGAACCTTCGGCCAGTGCCGAATTCAGCGCGTCGGCGTCGTCGACGGTGCGCAGGTAGTACACGCCGTCGGCGTCTGCGCCGGGGATCGGCGGCCGGCGCGGCCGCGAGCCGGTGGCCAGCAGCAGCTTCTCGTATCGCACCACGCTGCCGTCGGGCAGGGAGACGGTGTGGGCGTCCGGGTCGAGCGCCGACACCTCGGTGCCTAGCTGCAGCTCGATGTGGTGGTCGCGGTACCAGGCCGATGAGGCGGTGGTGAAGTCACCGAGTTCCTTCTTGCCTGCCAGGTACTCCTTGGACAGCGGGGGACGCTCGTAGGGCAGACGTTCCTCGGCGGCGAACAACACGACGTGGCCATCGAAATCCTTGTCGCGCAATGCTTCTGCGGCCTTGGCGCCGGCCAGGCCGCCGCCGACGATGGCGAATGTTGACGACGTTGTCATGTCAGCTGAGCCTACTCGCACGAAGTTGTCACCGGGGCAAGGCATCCTTCTCGAGAGCGTCATCAAAATGTTGACGCTCTCAGAAAGGGTGGTGCTCCCATGGGGGACGACCGCAAGCCGTGGTGGGCGGATGGTCCCCAGCTGGCGGCCATTCGCCGGCAGGTCGTCGAGGAGCTCGATCGTGCGCGCCGCGAACCGGTGGTATCCGACGAGCCGGATCCCGTGGTCGCGGACATATTCAGCGGTGCGAGCTGCAGGAGCTGGCCGCGGCACGCGACGACCTCGCGCGCGCCCACGCGCGTTACGCACAAGCGGTACGAGGGGCCCGCGCGGCGGGACTGTCATGGGGCGAGATCGGCCGGATCCTTGGCGTTTCGAAGCAGCTGCTGCATCGCCGCTTCAGCCGACCCGCGCTGACAGCAGCTCCTTGAGCATTCTCGCGTTGCGGATGGCATGGCCACCGAGGTCGTTGTTGAAGTAGACGAGCACCCGCCGGCCTTCTGCATGCCATGCGGAGACGCGATCGGCCCACTGGCGCAACTCGTCGTCCGGGTATGAGCCCGCGTACATCGAATCTTGGGGTGGTCCGTGCATCCGCACGTACGCCACGTCGCTGGTTGCCCTCGGGATGCATCGCAGCCCTGGGCCGCTCATGACCACGTATGCCGCATGGTGTCGTTCAAGCATGGCATAGACGGCGGGGTCGTCCCACGACGGATGGCGCAGCTCCACCGCCACCGGAATCCAGTCGGGCATCACGCTCAAGAAGTGGTCGAGCCGCGCGTCGTCGCGTTCAATCGCCGGATGCGGCTGCACCAGCAGCGCTTCGCGCCGATCGCCCAGCGCGGTCCAGCACCGCTCGAACCGCTCTACCCATGGTTCCGGTGAACCCAACCGCCGGTAGTGCGTCAGCCCGCGATGCGCCTTGACCGACATCGTGAAGCCGGCGGGCAGCCGCTCTCGCCATCCGGCGAACGTGGCGTCTTTGGGCCAGCGGTAGAAGCTGGCGTTGAGCTCGACCGTGTCGAACTCCTCGACATAGCGGGCCAGTCTCTTGGCAACAGGTAGGCCGGGCCGATACAGCACATCGGCCCAGTGGTCGTAGGACCATCCCGAGGTGCCGATGCGGATCATCGTTACTGGCTAGCCCGTTGCGGCCGCCCGAAAACCTATTTGGCCGGCAGGCACTTGGCGAAGTCGACGCCGCGGGCGACCCAGGCTTGCAGCTGGCGTTTGGTCTTGACGCCGTCGAGTGAGACCCGCAGCCAACCGCGTGTTTCGCGGCCGGCCATCACCATCGGTTCGACGTGATCGCGCGCCAGTAGCTTCTCTGTCTCGTCGGGCGGCACTCGGACCATCAGCCCGCCACGGCCACTGGCGGCCACCGACATGTTGCCGTTGATCAGGAACGCCAGCCCGCCGAACATCCGCTTCTCCTCGACGCCGCGTTCGGCGGAGATGAGTTCGCGAATCCGGTCAGCCAGGTCTTCGTCGTAGGCCATGCGCCGACGTTATCGCTCGCGTCCGACATTCACTCCGCGTCGGCGCTGACCGTCCACGACCCGACCCTTTTGTAGGCGGAGTCGTAGATGTCTTGACTGTCGCCGGGTTCGAGGTCGTCGAACTGCTTCATCGCCCCGCCCCAGTAGCGCAGTATCCGGCCTAGTTCATCACGCACGTTCGAGTCGTCGGGCAGGTTGACGTCAAGCACGAATCTCACGGCTGACTAGTACTCGCATTCGGTGTCCAACCCAACTTGGGTCCGAGCTTTTCAGCCATGTCGCTGACGATCTGCGCGTAGTC
>JAVRPG010000964.1:0-2568 GCA_032162325.1 Mycobacterium sp.
AAGAGGGCCAGTCCGCCATGCTGCGCAAGCGTGAGGACAGCGACCGCGACGACCGCGGGGACCGTGGCGATCGCGGCGGCCGTCGGTTCGACCGGGGCGGGGATCGCGGCGGAGACCGAGGCGGGGATCGAGGTTTCCGTGCGCCGCGCCCGGCCGAGGGCTTTGCTCAGGGAGGAGAAGCGTAATGGCGACCGCACCCCGTCGGCCTTTCTTCCGTCGCCGCAAGACCTGCCCGTTCTCCGGCCCCAACGCGCCGAAGATCGACTACAAGGACGTGCGCCTGCTGTCCCGCTTCCTGTCGGAGCGCGGCAAGATCGTCCCGAGCCGGATCACCGCCGTGTCCGCGAAAAAGCAGCGCGAACTTGCCGTGGCCATCAAGCGCGCGCGTTTCCTGGCGCTGCTGCCCTACATCGTCGCCTGAGGAGCAGGTTTCATGGCCGCCGTTGAACTGATCCTGCTCCAGCGCGTCGACAAGCTGGGACAGATGGGAGATGTAGTGAAGGTGAAGCCGGGCTACGCCCGCAACTTCCTTCTGCCGCAGAAGAAGGCGCTCCGCGCCAGCAAGGACAACCGCGCGAAATTTGAGCAGCAGCGCGCGCAGCTTGAGGCACAGAACATCAAGCGCCGCGAGGAAGCCGAACGCCTGGCCGAGCGTGTCGGCGGCCTTGCGGTCGTCATCATCCGCCAGGCGGGCGAGTCGGGCAGCCTGTATGGTTCGGTTTCGGCGCGCGACATCGCCGCGGCGGCCACTGAGGCCGGCTTGACCATCAACCGCTCGCAGGTCGTGCTAGAGCACCCGATCAAGACGCTCGGCCTGGCGCCGGTCCGCATCTCGCTGCACCCGGAAGTCTCGATCCCGGTCACCGTCAACGTCGCCCGCAGCCCGGAAGAAGCCGAGCGGCAGTCACGCGGCGAACGTGTGAGCGGTGACGCCGAGGACGATGAGCAGGTGCCTACCGAGGAGAATATTTTCGCCGGCGATACGCCACAGCCGGCCTAACCACTCGTTCTTTCTGTTCGTGAAGGAACAGGAGAAGCAGGTTGGCACGATGTATTGAACCGATCTTGCCGTCGACGTTTTGACGAGGCACGGGTTGCTGATCCACACTTCGCCCTCTCCGGGGCGAAACGACGGATTGGCGAGCCATGCAAGCGGTTCTTGATGCGATTTTTCGGCGGCTGATAACGGTCGGCCGGCTGGCCGTGATTTGGCCGGATGGTTCACAGACGAGTTACCCGGGCGAACACGGACCGATCGCGACGCTTCGCTTGCATGACCAGCGAACGATCCGGCGCCTGGTGCTGAACCCCTCTCTCGGGCTCGGCGAGGCCTATATGTCCGGCGGCCTGTCCGTCGAGAGCGGATGTATTTACGATCTGCTGGACCTGATGATCGCCAACGTCGAGGGCAACCCGGGCAGCCACCCAATGGTCGCCCTAAGGGGACGCCTCGCCGCGATCGTCCGCCGCGTCGCCCAGTATAATCCCGCCAGTCGATCGCGCCGCAACGTCGCGCACCACTATGACCTTAATGGCCGTCTGTACAGCCTGTTCCTCGATCGCGACCGGCAATACTCCTGTGGCTACTTTCGGCGCGGCGATGAGACGCTGGAAGAGGCACAGGCCGCGAAGAAACGGCACATCGCCGCCAAGCTGTGCCTGAATCGCCCAGACCTGCGGGTGCTCGACATCGGCTGCGGCTGGGGCGGCATGGCGCTGACCCTGGCCCGCGATTTCGGTGCACAGGTGACCGGCATCACCCTGTCGCAGGAGCAACTGACTGAGGCTCGCGCCCGCGCCGTGGCTGAGGGGCTGCAGGACCGCGTGCGGTTCGAACTGCTCGATTACCGAGCGGTGGAGGAAACCTTCGACCGCGTCGTCTCGGTCGGCATGTTCGAGCATGTCGGGATCGGCCATTACCGCGCGTTCTTCGACACCGTCGCCCGCTGCCTGGAGCCGGATGGTGTGGCGCTGATCCATGCCATCGGCCGCAGCGACGGGCCGGGCAGCACCAATGCGTGGATCCGGAAGTATATCTTCCCGGGCGGCTACTCGCCGGCACTATCAGAGGTGCTGCCGGGGGTGGAACGGTCCGGCCTGATGGCAACCGACATCGAGATCCTCCGGCTGCACTACGCCGATACCCTGCGCAACTGGCGTCGACGTTTTGCCGCCAACCGTGATGCGATCACGGCTTTATACGACGAAAAATTCTGCCGCATGTTCGAGTTCTATCTGGCGGGCTCGGAAATCACCTTCCGTCGCAGCGGCCACATGGTCTGGCAGTTGCAGCTGGCTCACCAGCATGGCGCGGTCCCATTGACCCGCGACTATATCGCTCAGGTCGAGGCGGGCGAGCCAGTGGGGCCAATGGCGGAAGCGACAAGTTCGCTGCGGCGTTAGCGGGTTGCGTTGGTCATTGCGAATTCCACACCGGCCGGCAGCCGACCCGCCGTGGATGAAACTGGCGGGTCCACCTATTTTCTTCCTAGTTCAGCACCGGCCTGCGGCCGACCCACCCTGGAATGAAACGGGCGGGCCCACCTATTTTCTTCTTAGTTCGGCACC
>JAVRPG010000965.1:0-3920 GCA_032162325.1 Mycobacterium sp.
CTCTAGACGACCTTTTGGACGACGGCGGTGGCGCCCTCGATGTGCACGACGGTGACGTGGTCGCCCGGTTCGTAGACATCGTCGTCGTTGGCCGGCCGCGCCGTCCAGATTTCGCCGTCGAGTTTCACTTGGCCTTCATGGCGCGCCACCCGATCGAGCACCAGCGCGCTCTTGCCCTCCAGCGCCTTGGCCGGTTCAGGCATACCCTCGCCCGACGTGAAATGCCGTCGCAGCACCGGCCGCACCAGCGCCAACAACAGGACCGAGACCACAAGGAAAACCGCCCCGTGAATCCACAGGCCATCGAAGACCAGACTCGATCCGGCCGCGGCCAGCGCTCCGCCGCCAAGCATCAGAAGGAACAGGTCGCCGGTGAGCGCTTCGGCCCCGGCGAGGGCCAGTGCGGCGATTAGCCAGATAAGCGGGACGGCCATGGCGTCAGCCTATCCTGTAGCCGACCCGATGAGCGGCTAACAACTACACTGCGAGCATCATGTGGTGCCCCAGTGTCTCTTTATCGGTATGGGCCAACGCCTGGCTCGCAGGCGCCGCCGCGCCCGACGACGTCCTTGATGCGCTATCACAATGGGCGCCAAGGCATTCCGTGACCGCGTATGACTCGGTCGCGGCCGGCCGTACCGGGTTGCCGTGGCCGGACCTGAACGACGCGGGCGCGGTGTCGCTGCTGCAGACGATGCGCACCGCGTCTGGTTCGGCGCTCTCGGCGCCCGCGATGGGCGTGGCGCTGCCGGTGCCAGGAGATGTGCGCGGCCTGCCGGCGGGCACCCAGTTTCTGCGCGACGCGGTCACCGCCGGTGAGGCGATCCTCGTCGGTCACGGTCCGTCCGCTGCGGTGGGATTGGTCCCGGACTTCGAGTACGACGAACTGGAAGACGAGTCGGAATTCGAGCCGGAGCCGACCGCGCTGTCGTGGACGGTGTACTCGGTGCCGGGCCTGCCGACGCACGAATACGTCGACCTCGGCGAGGCGGAATACGCCCTGCGAGCGGCGGTCCGTTCGGCCGCCGATGCGCTCGGTGCGATCCGCGCCGCCGGCACCGACGTCGCCGACCCGCGGGGCCTTGTCGAGCAGGTCCTGGCATCCGGCGGGGAGCATCGAGTGCCCGATCACGCACCGTCGCGAGCGGTGCGGGTTCTGGAGAACGCCGCACACATCGACGCGATCATCACGGTCGGCTCCGAATTGATCCCGATCGGATTGCAGACTTCATCGGAGGTGCAGATCGCCAGCGACGCGCTGCGACCGCTGACCGCCGTGGTGCGATCGGCGCGGATGGCCGCGGTGAGCGCGATCCTGCACTCGGCGTGGCAGGCCTAGGCGACGCTAGCCACAGTTCGGCGTGCACACCACGCCGTTGACCGAAAAGCCCTGCAGCGGTGGCGGATCCGGGCCCGGCACCCGGGCCGGATCGCGGCCACCGCCCAGCTCGTCGATCAGGTCGGCGGCCAGCCGCGCGAACCGCGGATCGGTGTTCGGCGTGGCCGCCCGCGCGAATTCGATGCCAAGCTCCTCCGCCTGCTGCCGTAGCTCGTGATCGAGGTCCCACACGACCTCGATGTGGTCGGCGACGAAACCGATCGGGCAGACGATCACCGCCTTGGTGCCGGCTTCGGCGAGCGTCGTCAGGTGGTCGCCGATGTCTGGCTCCAACCAAGGCACCTGCGGAGGCCCTGAGCGTGACTGCCACACCTGGTCGTAATCGTCATAGCCGGCCGCCGTGGCGACCAAGCGCGATGCATACCCCACCTGGCGGCTGTACAGGTCTGGGCCGCAACGAGATCGGGCCGCAACGGGAATGGAATGTGCGGTGAACACCAGCCGTGCGCCGTCGGGCACCGTCTGCGCCGCCGCGCCGATGGCTTCGGTGAACATCTCGACGAACAGCGGATGATCGAAGTACTGACGCAGTTTGACCAGTTCCGGCGCGCCATCGCCGGCCGCCGCGCGTGCCCGCGCGATGTCCTCGACGTACTGGGTGCAGCTGGAATAGCCGCCCCACGCCGACGTCGTGAACACGGCCGCCCGGCGAATCCCGTTGTCGCGCATGGCCGCGACGGTGTCCTCGACGTAGGGTTCCCAGTTGCGGTTGCCGAAGTAGACGGGCAGATCGATCTCGCCCTGCAGTTGGGCGATCAACTCGCGGTTGATGCCGTTGATCGGCGAGACGCCGTCGAAGTGCAGATAGTGCTGCGCGACGTCCGCGAGCCGTTCGCGCGGGATGCCGCGCCCGCGAGTGACGTTCTCTAGGAACGGCATGATCTGTTCGGGACCCTCCGGCCCCCCGAACGACAGCAGCAGGACGGCGTCGAACTCCACTAGACCAACTGCGTGCTGGCGCCGCCGTCGGCGTAGATGACCGTCCCGGTGGTGGCAGGCAGCCAGTCGGAGATCAGCGCGCAGACGGTGCGCGCGACGGGCGTCGGGTCCTTCATGTTCCAGCCCAGCGGTGCCCGCTGATCCCAGCCCTCCTCAAGCAGCTGTATCTGATCGCCTGCCTCGTCGCCAAGCGCGCCGCCGACGATCGCGCTCATCGCCAGCGTGCGGATCGGGCCTGCCGCAACGAGATTCGACCGCACGCCATGGGGACCGGCCTCGCGCGCCACGAACCGGTTGACCGACTCCAGTGCGCTCTTGGCCACCGTCATCCAGTTGTAGGCCGGCATCGCCCGGGTCGGGTCGAAGTCCATGCCGACGATACCGCCACCGCGGTTCATGATCGGCAGCAGCGCCTTGGCCAGCGAGGCATACGAGTACGCCGAGATGTGGATGCCCTTGGCGACGTCTTCATACGGCGCGTCGAAGAACGGGTTGATGCCCATCCCGGTCTGCGGCATGTAACCGATCGAGTGCACGACGCCGTCGAGCTTGTTGCCCTCGCCGATCACCTCGGTGACCCGGTCGGCCAGCGTGCCGAGGTGCTCCTCGTTTTGCACGTCCAGTTCTAATAAGGGAGCCGGACTCGGTAACCGATCAATGATGCGCTGGATCAGCCGCATCCGGTCGTACCCCGTGAGGACCAGTTCTGCGCCCTCTTCCTGGGCGACGCGCGCGATGTGGAACGCGATCGACGAGTCGGTGATGATCCCGGTGACCAGGATGCGCTTGCCTTCGAGAAACCCTGCCATATCAGTCCTTATCTCCTAGTGGCCCATGCCGAGGCCGCCATCGACCGGGATCACCGCTCCGGAGATGTAGCCGGCGTCCTCGGACGCCAGGAAGCTGATCACCCCGGCGACCTCTTCCACGTAGCCGATGCGCTGCAGCGGGATGGCTGTCAGAGCGGTCGCCTGTTGCTTCTCGTCGAGCGCGCGGGTCATTTCGGTGTCGATGAATCCCGGCGCGACCACGTTGGCGGTGATCGATCGCGAGCCCAGTTCGCGGGTGAGCGAACGGGCCATGCCGACCAGCCCGGCCTTGGACGCCGAGTAGTTGGCCTGCCCTGGCAGACCGGTGAGTCCGGCCACCGAGCCCATGAAGATCATCCGGCCGAAGCGCTTCTTGATCATGTTGCGCGACGCCCGCTTGGCCACCCGGAACACACCGGTGAGGTTGGCGTCGATGACCTTGGCGAAGTTCTCCTCGCTCATCCGCATGATCAGCATGTCTGCGGTGACGCCCGCGTTGGCCACCAATACCTCGACCGGGCCCTGGTGCTCCTCGACCGCAGTGAACGCGGCGTCGACCGTGGCGCTGTCGGTCACGTCACACTGGACCGGAAACAGGTCGTCGTCGGGCGCCCCCGACCCGCGGTGCGTCACGGCCACCTTGTGTCCGTCGGCGGCCAGCCGGCGTGCGACGGCCAGCCCGATGCCCCGGTTCCCACCGGTCACCAGCACCGAACGGGCGACGAAGGGCGGACGGCCACCGGCGGTTTGTCCCTCGGTATCGGCTGGATTGT
>JAVRPG010000966.1:0-5358 GCA_032162325.1 Mycobacterium sp.
ACGCGGCCTGCGTCGGCCAGCTGGCGCAGCATCGTCATCACCTGCCGGTCGAGGGCGGGGTCCAGGCCGGAGGTCGGCTCGTCGAGGATCAGCAGCGACGGACCCGTCAGCAGTTCCAGCGCCACCGACGCGCGCTTGCGCTGCCCGCCAGAAAGCTTGTCCACGCGGGTGTCGGCGTGCCGCGTCATCTCGAGTTCCTCGAGCACCTGCGCGACGACCTGGCGACGGTCCTCCTTGGTGGTGTCCGGGGGCAGCCGCAGCTCGGCCGCGTACATCAATGCCTGGTTGACGGTCAGCTGGCCGTGCACCACGTCGTCCTGCGGCACCATCCCGATCCGGGACCGCAGCGAGGCGTATTCGGCGTGAATGTCGTGACCCTCGAAGCTCACCGTGCCGGTCGTCGGGTGCGTGTAGCCGGCCACCAATCGGGCGAACGTCGACTTGCCCGCGCCGGACGGGCCGATGATGGCGGACAGCGTGCCGGGCCGTGCCGACATCGAAATGTTGTCCAGCAGCGTCTTGTTGCCCTCGATCGTCCACGTCACGCCGTGCACTTCGAGGCCGCCGGTGCGGGTCGCCGCCTCGGTCTCGGTGCGCCGCACCAGTGTGCCGCCGCGGAACACCATGTCGACATTGCCGATCGTGACGGTGTCGCCGTCGTGCAGCACCGCCGAATCGACACGTGCACCGTTGACGAATGTGCCGTTGATGCTGCGGTTGTCGCGGATCTCCGTGCCGCTCGGGCTGGGCAGCAAGGTCGCGTGGTGACGGGACGCCAGCACGTCGGGGATGACGATGTCGTTGTCGGTGGCGCGTCCGATCTTGATCGAGCCCGCAGGAACGTCGGAGGGTCGCCCCGGCCGCAGGATCTTCAGCATGCTCGTCGCGAGATTGCCCTCGCTCGTGCGCGGCGCGGCCGTCGGGCCCAGCGCGGTGACCGATTCCAGGCCGGGGGAGGAGATCGACTGCGGCGCCGGGGCCGGCCGGACCGGCTGAGGTGTGCTCGGGGCATGGGCGGCGGGACCGCTCGGATAGGCCTGCGGCCCCGACGGGTATCGCGGCGGTTGGCCGGACGGATACATCGGCTGCGGGCGAGACGTGCTCGGCGGCTGGACCGGCGGCGGTTGCTGGGTCGGCCAGGCTGTGTTCGGCCGCGACGCGAGCGGCACCGATGTGGTCTGCGGCGGCGTGCCCGCAGATCCCTGATGGCGGCCGACCTCGAACGTCAGGCCGGGGCCGTCGGGATTGCCGATGTTGATCTGCTGGCCGTCATGAATGTCGACCGCGGGCACCCGGCGCCCGTTGGCGTACATGCCGTTGAGGCTGCCGTTGTCGATCGCGACCCAGCGACCCTGGTCGAAGCGCAGCACCAAATGGGCGCGCGAGATCAGCGGGTGGGCTATGCGGACGTCAGCGCGGAGGTCGCGGCCGATCACGACATCGTTGCCTGGCGCGAAGGTGCGTGTGGAGCCGTCGTACCGAACGGTCAACGCGGGCGGGGTTGGTCGGCTCATCGGCACCGACTCTATCCGTACCGTCGCCGGATGCAGCGCTGGTCCGTGGGCGCGTCAGGATGTCGGCTCGATGCCCCATCTGGCGGTGTCGGTGATCTGTTGCAACGCCGCGATGCGGTCACCGCGCGTGGTGATGATGTGGGCGAACGCGGCGTCGACGGCCGAACCGCCGTCGCGGGCCGGGCCCCAGTAGCGGCCGAGCACCACCACGCGCTCGTCGTCGACTTGCAGGTAGTCGAGCGGATCGACGTGGATGTCATAGACCGATGCGATGCGAGCCCACACGGCGGTGATCATGTCGACCGCGCCGCGATGCTCGCCGCCAACGCCGTGCGGCATGCCGGTACTGACGGTGCCGACGAAATCCTCTGTTAGCAAACCGAATAGGGCCTGGCCGTCGGTGTGTGCCATCGCGTCGTACAGCCGCTGCGCAACCCTGGTGGGAGTGGGCATGTGACCTCCAATCCATATTAGAGACTACTCTCTACTATAAGCTGGGGCAATGCCGCGGCCCGCGCTATTCACCGTCGACGAGTTGCTCGATGCCGCCGCGGCGTTACTGTCCGCCGACGGTCCATCCGCGGTGACCATGTCGGCGGTGGCCCGCGCTGCCCACGCGCCGAGCGGCTCGATGTATCACCGCTTCCCGACGCGCGCCGCGTTGTGCGGCGAACGGTGGTTGCGCACCGAGGAGCGGTTCCACGCCGGTGTGAGCGCCGCGCTGGCGACATCGGAGGAACCGCGAACCCGGTGCGTGGCCGCCGCCCGGTTCACCGTGCAGTGGTGCCGCGATCACCCTGCCGAGGCTCAAGTTCTGCTGACCGGTGCCGACGCGCTGGACGCCGCCGACTGGCCCGACGAACTGACGAGCCGTCGCAAACGTTTGCACCGCGCGTTGCGCCGGATGCTGGCCGGAATGCACGCCGACCTCGATCGCGTCAACGCGGCGGTGATCGACATTCCGTATGCCGTTGTGCGCCGCCACCTGATCGCGCGGCAGGTGATCCCCGCGAGCGCAGACGCAATCGTCGAGCAATGCGCGCGCACACTCATGTCGCCTAGTTAACTTTTCGTCCGCACCTCGGCGAGTCGCGTTCTCTCTCGGTCAACTTCGTGATCTGGTAAGGCATGCCTTCCGTGAAGGCCACTGCATGGCGACACGGCAAACTGGGTCGAGCGATGCTCCCGGTGCTTCTGCTGTGCGCGGCGATCATCATGGCCCTGGTCGTGGGAGACCTGCTGTCGAAGGCGCGTGCAGAGCCCCAGTCCTTCGCCACCGACGATCGGGGCTTCGTCGACTTCAAGGTGCGCTGCGAAGCGCCACAGTCGGCGGTCGCGTTCGGCCGCACGGAACAATCGCTCGTCGCGATCTGCGTGGACCGCGACGGCCACTACGAATACCGGGGTGCCCGTTTGGGCGACGATGCGGTGCTCACCGTCGTTGCCGAACCCACCGTGCCCGGCGAGTTCTTCGCACAGAAAGACGGTGTCACCTACACAGTCACCGCAAAGGAACTCGTCATCAAGTCGGACGAGTACGTGCGCACCGAGCCGGTGCTTCAATTCGGGGCGCCGCCGCTGCTGGCGGTGGAGGTGCCTACGTCGAAGCCACGCTAGCCGGTCAGCCCGGCGATCCGGTCACCACGCAGTGCGTGTGGCTGTAGATGGTGGCCATGCACTGATTGCAGTGCGTACACGCCGAGCGCACCGAATGCTGTTCCCCGTCGGCCTGAATCCGATTGATCAGATCCGGTTCGGCCAGCAGGGCACGACCCATCGCGACGAAGTCGAAGCCCTCGGCCATCGCCAGGTCCATCGTGTCGCGGTTGGTGATGCCGCCGAGCAGGATCAGCGACATCTTCAGTTCGGCACGGAACAGCTTGGCGTCGCGCAGCAGATACGCCTCGCGGTAGGGATACTCGCGGAAGAATTTCTTGCCGGTCATCCGAATGCCCCACCGCAGCGGCGGCTTGAACGCGTTTGCGAATTGCTTGACCGGCGCATCGCCGCGGAACAGGTACATCGGGTTGACCAGTGAGCTGCCCGCGGTCAATTCGATGGCGTCCAGACCGCCGTCCTCCTCGAGCCATTTGGCGGTCTGCACGGACTCTTCCGTCGAGATGCCGCCGCGCACACCGTCGGACATGTTGAGTTTCGCGGTCACCGCGATCGGCGTGCCCTCGTTCTCCACCGCGCGCCGCACCGCCAGCACCATGCCGCGGGCCACCTTGGCGCGGTTCTCGAGCGACCCGCCGAATTCGTCGCTGCGGCGGTTGATCAGTGGGCTGAGAAACGAGCTGGCGAAGTAGTTGTGTCCGAGGTGGATCTCGACCGCGTCGAAGCCGGATTCGATGGCGAACCGGGCCGCGTCGGCGTGCGCATTGATGACGTCGGTGATGTCGTCGCGCGTGGCCTTCTTCGCGAAACGCATGGCGAGCGGGTTGAAGAACCGCACCGGCGCCAGCGCCTTGGCCTTGTTGGAGCGGGCGTCGGCGACGGGCCCCGCGTGGCCGATCTGCGCGCTGATCGCGGCACCCTCGGCGTGGATGGCCGCGGTGAGCTTCTGCAGCCCGGGCACGGCTTCGGGCCGCCACCAGATCTGCCGTCCCTCGGTCCGCCCGCCCGGCGACACCGCCAAGTAGGCGACGGTCGTCATGCCGACCCCGCCCGCAGCAGGCAGCCGGTGATAGGTGATCAGGTCGTCGGTGACAAGTGCGTTTGGCGTCGAGGCCTCGAACGTCGCCGCCTTGATGATCCGGTTGCGAAGCGTCACCGGGCCGAGCTTGGCCGGGGTGAACACATTGGGCTGAGCAGTCTGCTCTTCGCCCGAGAGGCTCATCGCCGTGTCCATACAGGCGAGCCTGCCACAATGGCTGCCGTGGGTGCGATCACACTGGACGGCAAGGCCACGCGTGACGAGATCTTCGTCGACCTCAAGGAACGGGTGGCGGCGTTGACGGCCGCCGGTCGGACGCCCGGGCTGGGCACGGTCCTGGTCGGCGACGACCCCGGCTCACATGCATACGTCCGGGGCAAGCACGCCGACTGCGCGAAGGTGGGCATCAACTCGATACGCCGCGACCTTCCGGCCGACATCAGCCAGGCCAAGCTCGACGAGACCATCGACGAGCTCAACGCCAACCCCGAATGCACGGGCTACATCGTGCAGCTGCCGCTGCCGAAGCACCTCAACGAGAACGCCGCGCTGGAGCGCGTCGACCCCGGCAAGGACGCCGACGGGCTGCATCCGACCAACCTCGGCAGGCTGGTGCTCAACGAGCCCGCCCCGCTGCCGTGCACGCCGCGCGGCATCGTGCATTTGTTGCGCCGCTACGAGGTGGAGATCGCCGGCGCCCAGGTCGTGGTGATCGGCCGTGGTGTCACGGTCGGCAGGCCGCTCGGGCTGCTGCTCACCCGGCGGTCGGAAAACGCGACAGTAACGTTGTGCCACACCGCAACTCGGCATCTGCCGCAGCTGACCCGCGAGGCCGACATCATCATCGCCGCCGCGGGGGTGCCGCACATGGTGACCGCGGAGATGGTGCGTCCCGGCGCGGCTGTGGTCGATGTCGGCGTGAGCCGCGACGACGACGGCAAGCTAGTCGGCGATGTGCACCCCGGCGTGTGGGAGGTCGCGGGTCACGTGTCGCCGAACCCCGGTGGTGTCGGCCCGCTGACGCGGGCGTTCCTGCTGACCAACGTCGTCGAGCGCGCGGAAGTTCTCGCCCTCGCGTGATGCTGAAGGAGTTCGCCCGCAAGGTGTTCGGCGGGCAGTGGCCGATCCTGCTGGTCGGCCTGATCATTGTGGCGGCGTTCGCGTTGGTGGTCGCCGGTTACTGGCGAC
>JAVRPG010000967.1:0-2915 GCA_032162325.1 Mycobacterium sp.
TGATGACGAGATTCGCGGCCGTCATCGCCAACTACCGAGCCTTCGTACGACGGGGGGTGGCGTTCCTCGGCTGGAACAGGTCGGTGTCCCAGATCGTCGACCCGCTGCCGACGATCGTTCAGGCCCCCCGGTTGTTCGCAGGACAGATTCAGCTCGGCGACATCACCCAGTCGTCGAGCGCGTTCCTACAGGTACACGGCTCGCTATCGTTCTTTCGAGCCGTCTACGACTCGTTCGCCAGCTACCGCGCGGCCATCATCCGTCTCGACGGGCTGATCACAGCGAACGAAACAGCAAGGAAACTACCGAGTTTGACGGCCCTGCCCAGCAGCGACGGCTCCGTCGAGCTCGACGACGTCGAAGTCCGTACCCCTGATGGGGTGCGGTTGGTCGACCCGCTCGACGTCCGGCTGGGCGCGGGAGAATCGATGGTGATCACGGGAGGCTCCGGCAGCGGCAAGACCACTCTGTTGCGCAGCCTGGCGCAGCTGTGGCCGTTCACCTCCGGCACGCTGCGCAGCCCGCAGGACGACACCATGTTCCTGTCCCAGATGCCCTACGTGCCGCTGGGTGATCTGCGTGCCGCAGTCTCCTATCCCTCCGAAGAGGGCGCATTCTCCGACGATGCGATCCGGTCCGCGCTCGACACCGTGTCACTCGGTCATCTCGCAAGCCGCCTCGACGAGGTCGCCGACTGGGCGAAGGTGCTCTCACCGGGCGAGCAGCAGCGCATCGCGTTCGCGCGGGTGCTGGTGGCCAAACCGAAGGCGGTGTTTCTCGACGAGTCCACTTCGGCACTGGACGAGGGTCAGGAGTTCGCGCTGTACCGGTCTTTGCGCACCGCGCTGCCCGACTGCGTTGTGGTCAGCGTCAGCCACCGCGGCACTGTCGAACAGCACCACGACAGGCGCCTGGAATTGCTCGGCGGCGGCCAATGGCGCCTCGCCCGAATCGACGAAGATCCGGTGCCGGTCTAGTTTGCGGCGTTAGCCTGACTTCGGCATACCGATCGGTCGGGGGTGCAGTGCCAGAGACACGCTATGCACGAAGTGGCGAGTTCCACATCGCTTTTCAGGTCATGGGCGACGGGCCCGTCGACCTCGTCTACATTCCCGGGTGGGTGTCGCATCTCGAAATCGAGCTCGAAAACGGGTTGTCCAGGCGGTTCTACGAGACTCTGGCTTCGTTCACGAGGCTGATCCGTTTCGACAAACGCGGCACCGGTATGTCCGATCGCACGCTGGAGGCGATGTCGTTGGAGCAGCGGATGGATGACATTCGCGCTGTACTGGACGCCGCGGAGGTCGAGCGAGCATCTCTCTTCGGGTACTCAGAGGGCGGAACGATGGCTGCCATGTTCGCCGCTAAGTACCCCGAGCGCGTAGACAAGCTGGTGTTGTTCGCCAGCCACGCAGGCAAGGTCACCGGTAGCGAAGACTTCCCATGCGGGTATGAGGCCGAGCCGAGGATCCGCTGGCTTGAGGGCGTGATCGAAAAGCGTTGGGGCACCGGCGACTCTCTTGAGCATCTTGCCCCATCCCTGTGGCGGCATCGGCAGACTGATCGCGCCCGCCATGGTATGGCCCGCTTTGAGCGGATGGCGGCCACTCCGGGTGCGGCACTTGCTCTTTTCCGATCCAACATCGGCAACGACGCCCGCTCGGTGATGCCACAGGTCAAGGTCCCGACACTGGTATTGCATCGTGCCGCCGATCGCTTCGTTCCACTCTGCAACGGCGAGCACCTCGCCGCGGCGATCCCCGACGCCCGTCTGGTCGTCGTCGACGGCGATGACCACCTGCCGTATGTCGGTGACGTCGCATCGATCGTGCGGGAGGTCGAGTCGTTTCTCGTCGGTACCAATCACCACGCCGAGGGACTGGGACGTGGCAGCGTGGCCGCGAGCGACCCGTTGACCATGCTCACCGCCGCGGAACTACGCGTCGCAGAATGCGTTGCGCAGGGCATGGCCAACCCGGCGATCGCGGATGCCCTTCACTTGTCACGGCACACCGTGGAGTCGCACCTCAAACGGATCTACACGAAGCTCGGTGTGAGCCGTGTCCAGCTCGCCGGCATCGTCTCCGGTGGCGCGACTCGCTGAGGTTGGCCGAGTTCGGGGATGTGCCCGACCGCACGCAGCTCGAATACTCACACCATGACCATCGAAGACACCCTGCCCGTCGGGGCATATCTAATACTCGAGCCTGACGGCGGTGAGCGCCTGAAGTTTCTCGGCGACAGCCACATGCGGCTCAAGATCGACGGCGGCGACACCGGAAACGCGCTGTCGTTCTACGAGTACGTCTCGCAACCGGGAGTCACAGGTCCTCCGCAGCACATCCACCACGGTCACGACGAGACGTTCTACGTCGTCGATGGCATCTACGAGTTCACCTTCGGCACCGAACAGGTGACTGCCGAACCTGGTGCCTTCCTTTACGTTCCGCGCGGCCGGCCGCATACCTTCCGCAACGCCGGCTCCGGGCTCGGCCGCTTCGTCGGGACGTTCGCGCCCGCCCGGTTCGCCGAGTACTTCCGCGAGCTGGCCGAAATCATCGACCGCACCGGCGCCCCGCCGGACCGAGACGAATGGGCCGAACTCTATGGCCGCTACGACACGACGTTTCTGGACGACGCCTAGGACCGTGCGGCGTGAGCCCCGGCGCGGCGGCCGAAGAACGACCCCTCACCCAACTGGGTGCCGCTGGCGTAACCCTTGCCGTCCTGGGCGATATTGGAAGCACACGCTCCCGCGGCGTACAAGCCGGGCACCACGGTGCCGTCACCCGCCAACACCTGGCCGTCCACGGTGGTGGCCAGCCCGCCGACGGTGAAGCCCGCGTACATCGCCTTACCCAGCGACAGGTCGAACGCTCCCCACGGTCCTTTATCTTGTGGAGCAAGGAATTCCG
>JAVRPG010000968.1:0-6793 GCA_032162325.1 Mycobacterium sp.
TCGAACTCCTCGCCGTTCTCGGTGCGGTAGCGGGCGACCTGACGCGGCGCCAGGTCGTGGTTGCGGTCAGTCTCGTAGCTCACGGCTCCGAGGCGACTGCCTCTCAAGACACGATCAGCCATCGTCAACACTCCTCAAGTAACTATTTGTCCGGGAAATCAACGCACCAACGCTGCGCGTAGTTCCCGACTCGACCGTGATGATACCGGGATCCGTGCACCCGGCGGTCTACAGTCAGGTTCCGTGGTACCCGGAATTATGCACCGCCGACGTGCTCAACCCTGCCGCTGGTGTGGTCGTGAAGTCGCTGACATCGGCCTGGGGCGGCGCAGGCAGTACTGCAGGCAGTCATGCCGCCAGCGCGCCTACGAACAGCGCGCGATGGTCAGGGGCACCTCATTGGCGCCGGACTCCGTCGTCCTCACCGCCGACGAGGCCTCCGAGCTGTCCGACCGCGTCTACCAGGTCAGATGCGCTGCCGAGGACGTGGCGACCGCCGTGGAAGAGGGAGCAGATGGCCCCGAACTGCGGGAACTGTGCGATGCACTGATGCGGGCCGCCAAGGCGGCCGACGGCTGGCGATAGCCGGCGACCTCTTTACGCAGTGAACACCACGGGCCGGACACCCGTTCTACCATTGCCAACGACAAACCCGAGATGGGAACGCGGTGTCCATATCACCTGCAGAAACCGGCGTGTGGCGCTTCGACGCCTTTGTCCTCGACACGCAACGCTACGAACTGCGCTCCGGCGATGACGTGATCCGCGTCGAGCCGCAGGTGTTCGACGTGCTCACGCAGCTGGTCCGCAATTCCCACCGGTTCGTCACGAAAGAGGAGCTGTTCGACTCCGTGTGGGGCGGGCGCTTCGTCGGCGAGGCGGCATTGACAAGCCGCATCAAGGCCGCTCGGCGTGCACTCGGCGACGACGGTGAGTCGCAGCGCTACATCAGGACCGTCCGCGGCCGCGGCTACCAGTTCGTCGGCACGATCCTTCCCGACGCCGAGGCAGAAGCCCCTGCCGAACCGCCCCCGGAGCCCCCTGCGCCCCGTCAACACATGGCGTTCTGCCGTGCGGCCGACGGGGTTCGCCTCGCATAAGCGGTGGCGGGGGAGGGACCGCCGCTTGTCAGGGCGGGCGGCGCCGTTGCGGTGGCATATGCCGCCCGCCACCCCGATCGGGTCAGCCACCTGGTGTTGTGCAGTGCGTACGCGCGCGGCCGTGCTGTGCGCGCGGTCGGTGACGAGGAAAAGCGGGCTGCCGCACTGGATCTCGACCTCGCCCGGGTCGGCTGGGGCCGTGACGACCCGGCGTTCCGTCAGGTGTTCGCCGCGCAGTTCCAACCCGACGGCACCCGCGCGGATTGGGCGGCATTCGACCAGTTGCAGCGGCGCACCACCTCACCGGAAAATGCGGTCCGGTTCCTCGAGGAGTTCGGCCGCATCGATGTGCGCGACGAAGCCCAGCAGGTGGCGTGCCCGACGCTGATCATGCACTCCCGCGACGACCACGGCGTGCCATTGCGCTTCGGTGAGGAACTGGCCGCCCTGATTCCCGATTCCCGTCTGGTGGCGCTGTCCAGCAACACCATCTGCTGACGGCCACCGAGCCGGCGTGGCAGGTGTTCCGGGCAGAGGTTGACGCCTTCCTTGCAGGCCGAGCGACCACCGCACGTCGTTGCCCACAGATCTCCACGCAATCTCCACACATTCTTCATGCACCGCCGCCTGCAGCGATTCATGCTGGTCACATGAAAAATTACCTCCGCACCCTGGTGGTGAGTGTCAGCGCGCTCATCGCCCTGGGCACCCTGTCTGCCTGCTCCAGCGGAACATCCACCGAAGCGACTCCCACATCCGAGGCGGTTACCACCCCGCCGGCGACCGCAACCCCGTTCCCGCAGTCGGCGAGATACATCGCCGATATGAAGGCGGCGGACGGCAAGACCATGACGATCGGCATCTCCGTCGACGGGGCATCGATAGCCGCGTACGCCTGCAACGGCACCGATGACGAGGCTTGGTTCTTCGGCAACCAGACCGACGGCAAGATCGACGTCAAGTCCCGGTTCCGAGACACCCTCAAGGCCGACTTCAACGGCACCGACGTCGCGGGCGATCTGACGATGAACGGTGTCGCTTACAAGTTCACTGCGGCACCGGCGTCGGGTGTAGCAGGCATGTACACCGCCGATTTCGAGGGTGTGCGCGCATCGTGGGTGGTGCGTGATGACGGGTCGGCGATCGGCGTCCAGTTCAACACCGGCAGCATCAGCGGCCGTGACTTCGAGCAGGCCGAATTGCAGCAGCTCAACGAGCAGCAGTTCCGCAACGGCGTGCGTAACAAGCGGCAGATTCAGCAGGCAGCACAGATCCAGTTCCTGCAGAACAAGAGCGCGAAGTCCACGATCAATGGCACGGATGTCACTCCGACGCTCGTCACCGGCACCTTCCGCTTGCCCAGCTAAATAAACATTTGCCCAACGGCCCTGCCGGCGTGAGCGCCCTACCCTCACACCGGCGGGGCCACTCGCTTTTTATCATCTGGAATCAAACCGTTCGGCCCCGCGATGGGCACCCGTACGGTTGATCTACCGTGACTAGACCCGTCGAGTTGGCCGCACTACCCGCGCCCACCGCCGCCGCGAATAGTCGGTGGAACCAGCACAAATGGGGTCTGATCCGGTTGGCTTCGCCGGTGATTCTGCTCCTTCTCTGGCAGCTGGGCAGCGCAATCGGCCTCATTCCGCAGGATGTGCTGCCCGCTCCGTCGCTGATTCTCGATGCGGGCGGCGAGCTGATCGAGAACGGTCAGCTGGTCGACGCGTTGCGGGTCTCCGGTCTCCGGGTGATCGAGGGTCTGGTGCTCGGCGGGCTGATCGGCGTTGCGCTGGGGACCGCGGTGGGCCTCTCACGGTGGTTCGAAGCCTCCGTCGACCCTCCGATGCAGATGGTCCGTGCGTTACCGCACCTCGGTCTGATCCCTCTCTTCATCATCTGGTTCGGTATCGGTGAGTTGCCCAAGGTGTTGTTGGTGGCACTCGGCGTGAGCTTCCCCCTCTACCTGAACACGTTCTCCGCGATCCGCCAGGTGGACCCGAAATTGTTCGAAACCGCACAGGTACTTGGCTTTTCGTTCTGGCGGCGGTTCCGGACCATCATCGTCCCCAGCGCTGCGCCGCAAGTCCTGGTCGGCTTCCGGCAGTCGCTCGCGATCGCGTGGCTGACATTGATCGTCGCCGAGCAGATCAACGCCGACAAGGGAATCGGATTCCTGATCAACAACGCGCGGGACTTTCTGCGCATCGACATCATCATCTTCGGACTGACCGTGTACGCATTGCTCGGCATCGGCACCGACGCCATCGTCCGCGTACTGGAACGACGAGCATTGAGGTACCGCACATGACCGCTACCGTCCAACGCCGAACCGAGGTGGCCGGCGAACTGCGCGACGTCAACAAGTGGTACGGGGAGCACCACGTGCTCACGGACGTCTCGGTCCGTATCCACAGCGGAGAAATCGTTGCACTCATCGGCCGAAGTGGATCGGGCAAGTCGACGGTGCTGCGAGTGCTGGCGGGCCTGTCGACCGATCACACCGGCGAGCGCATCGTGACCGGAGCCCCTGCGCTGGCGTTTCAGGAGCCGCGTTTGTTCCCATGGCGAGACGTGCGCACCAACGTCGTGTACGGGCTGAACCGGAGCAAGCTGCCACGCGAGGAGGCTGCGTCGCGAGCCGGTCGTGCGCTGGCGGATGTGGGGCTATCCGACCGCGCCGACGTGTGGCCATCGACACTGTCCGGCGGTCA
Source organism: Mycobacterium sp. (assembly GCA_032162325.1). Classification (GTDB taxonomy): domain Bacteria; phylum Actinomycetota; class Actinomycetes; order Mycobacteriales; family Mycobacteriaceae; genus Mycobacterium. The sequence goes on from JAVRPG010000968.1 coordinate 3,812, forward strand.
GGCGCAACGGGTTTCACTGGCTCGCGCGCTCGTGGCGGAGCCTGAACTGCTGCTGCTCGACGAGCCGTTCGGGGCGCTCGACGCGCTGACCCGGCTGACCATGCGCGGGTTACTGCTCGACCTGTGGCGTGAGCACGGATTCGGTGTGCTTCTGGTGACCCATGACGTCGACGAGGCTGTTGGGCTCGCGGATCGCGTGCTCGTTCTCGAGGAAGGACGAGTGGTGCACACGTTGACGATCGACGAACCACGCGTGCCGCCGCGCGAAACCGGCGCCGACACCGAGCACTACCGTGCCGAGCTGCTCGACCAGCTCGGCGTCCAGATCTGACGACGCAATCGAAGAAGGGGATCATCATGTCCGCATCACGGCGTCCGCTTGCGCTGCGCCTCGCCGTCCTGGCCGTACTCGCCGGGTTGTTGGCCGGCTGCGTATCGCGGACGAACAGCTCCGGCGCGAAAGAGGCGCCGACGACCGTGCCGCTGTCCGATCTGTCCGGGCTGACGCTGCAGGTGGGCGATCAGAAGGGCGGAACCGAATCTTTACTGCGCGCGGCTCCCGGAGTGCTGGACAACCTCCCTTACCAGATCGCGTTCTCGACCTTCACATCCGGACCTCCGCAGGTCGAGGCCGCGACCGCAGGCAAGATCGACTTCGCGATCACCGGTAACACGCCCCCGATCTTCGGCGCCGCGTCCAACGCGAAGGTGAAAGTGGTGTCCGCCTACGACGGCAGCGGCCAGGGCGACAAGATACTGGTGCACGCCGATTCGCCGATCCACGCCGTCACCGATCTGCGCGGTAAGCGCATCGCGGTCGGCAAGGGCAGCTCCGCGCACGGTAACGTGCTCGCTCAGCTCAACCGCGCCGGGCTCGCACCGTCCGACGTGAGTCTGGTCTTCCTGCAACCGGCCGACGCGCTGGGGGCGTTCACCCAAACGCAGGTCGATGCGTGGGCGATCTGGGATCCCTACACCGCGCAGGCCGAAGCGGACATCCCGGTTCGCAGCATCGCCGAGGCCACCGGAGTGACCAACGGCGCGGGTTTCGGTATCGCGTCCGATGACGCGCTCGCCGACCCGAAACGGAACACCGCGCTCAGTGACCTCCTGGTGCGATACGCCAAGGCGGTACGCTGGGCGCAGGACAATCCCGAGAAGTGGGCGCAAAGTTACGCCGCCGCAGTGGGTCTGGACCCGAAGGTTTCCGCCGCGTCGCAGGGTCGTAGTCTGCGACGGCCGACCGCGCTGTCGGATGAGCTGGTGGGCTCCGAACAGAAGCTCACCGACCTGTTCGCGGAGTCCAAGCAGATTGCGGATGCGCCCGAGTTCAAGAAGTGGGTCGACGACCGCTACGGCGACGTGCTTGCGCCCCTGTACCTCAATCGTAATTAGGAGCGATATGCCAGCGAAGTTCTTCTGGTTCCTGCCCACCAACGGCGACAGCCGATCGATCGTCGGGGCGTCACACGCCTCGTCGCACCACACGGTGCCCGCGCACTATCGCCCCCCATCCCGCCGATATCTGGCGGACGTGGCGCGCGCCGCCGACTCGCTCGGCTACGAAGGCGTGCTCACGCCGACCGGCACGTGGTGTGAGGACGCTTGGTTGACCGCGTCGGCGCTGCTGGCCGAAACCGAGCGGCTGAAGTTCCTTGTCGCGTTCCGGCCCGGGTTGGTGCCGCCTACCCTGGCCGCGCAGCAGACCGCGACGCTGCAGCGGTTCTCGGAGGGCCGCGTGCTGCTCAACATCGTCAGCGGGGGCGACGACCTCGAGCAGCGCCGGTTTGGCGACTGGCTCAGCCACGACGAGCGGTATGCCCGAACGGGGGAGTTTCTCCAGATCGTGCGATCGGTGTGGACTCAGGACGCGGTGGACTTCAAGGGCGACTACTACACGGTCGCCGATGCCCGGGTCTCGGCGCCACCGGATCCGCTGCCGCAGATTTACTTTGGTGGATCGTCACCAGCCGCCCTCCCGATCGCGGCGGAATACACCGACGTGTACCTCACCTGGGGTGAGCCACCGCAGGCTGCGGCCGCCAAGATCGAGAAGGTGCGAAAGCTCGCCAAAGAGCGTGGCCGCAACGTGCGTTTCGGCATCCGGTTGCACACCATCAGTCGCGACACCTCGGCGGCGGCGTGGGCGGTTGCCGACGAGCTACTGGCCGAGCTCACACCGGACCAGATCGCCAAAGCCACTGAGCTGCATGCTAAGTCGGAGTCGGAAGGCCAGCGCCGGATGACTGAGTTGCACGGCGGCAGGGTGGATCAACTCGAGATCTATCCGAACCTGTGGGCGGGCGTCGGGCTGGTCCGCGGAGGCGCGGGCACCGCGCTGGTCGGCAGCCACGAGGAAGTCGCGAACCTCATCTACGAGTACCACTCGCTTGGCTTCGACGAGTTCATCCTTTCCGGCTACCCGCACTTGGAGGAGGCCTACTGGTTCGCGGAGGGCGTGTTGCCACTGTTGAAGCAGAAAGGCGTCGCCTGAGCCCCGATTGTGGGTCAAGCTGAGGTGTGGACGAATCCCCGTCGTGGTGATCGTTGGGGCAATGGGGATGACGCAGATCTATCCCACCCGGGCACGGGAGAACGCCAGGCCGGCCTGAGAAGGGCTATTATCTGCGTATGAATGCAGATACGCAGGTCTGCGCGCGACGGTTGGCCGACGAACAGGCCGACCTCGTCGTCGAGGTGTTCCGGATGCTGTCCGATTCGACCCGCGTTCAGCTGCTGTGGGCGCTCGCCGACCGCGAATTGGCCGTCAACGACCTCGCCGGTCGGGTCGGCAAGCCGGCACCGTCGGTGTCCCAGCATCTGGCCAAGCTGCGGATGGCGCGGCTGGTGCGCACCCGGCGCGAGGGCACCCAGGTGTTCTACCGGCTGGAGAACGACCACGTCCGCCAGCTCGTCACCGACGCGGTGCACAACGCCGAGCACGCCGCGGGCGGCGTACCTGCGCACCACCTGGACGACGGT
>JAVRPG010000969.1:0-3912 GCA_032162325.1 Mycobacterium sp.
TCGCCAGCAACACCGTCGCCGCCGGGTACAGCGACATCAGCACACCGGCCAGCGACAGATACGACGCCTGCAACGCCAACAGCATCGTGACGTTGGCCGCGGGTCTCAGCGAACTTATTTCTTGACGGCTGTCACAACCCCAGCGACTTGGCGATGATCACCTTCATCACCTCGCTGGTACCCGCATAAATGCGGGCCACCCTGGCGACCGTGTACAGCCGGGCGATCGGGTACTCCATCATGTAGCCGTAGCCGCCGAACAGCTGCAGGCATCGGTCGATCACGCGCTGCTGCATCTCGGTGCAGAAGAGTTTCACGCGGGCGGCGTCGGCCGCCGACAGCTCACCCTCGACATGCAGGGTGACGGCGCGGTCCAGCATCGCCTGCGCTGCCTCCACCTCCGTCGAGCAGGCGGCCAGTTCGAACTTGGTGTTCTGGAACGACGCGACCGGCGTGCCGAACGCCTTGCGGTTCTTCGTGTAGTCGATGGCAGCGGCGATCGCCGACCTGGCCTGCGAAACCGACCCGACGGCGACGGTGAGCCGCTCCTGCGGAAGGTTGTGGCCGAGGTAGCCGAACGCCTCGCCGTCCTCCCCCAGCATGTTGGCGGCCGGGACGCGGACGTCGACGAAGGAAAGCTCGGCGGTGTCCTGCACCTTGCAGCCCATCTTCTCCAGCTCACGGCCGCGGGTGAAGCCGGGCATGCCGTCCTCGACAACCAACAGCGTCAGACCCTTGCGGCGGTTGTCCGGATCGGTCGACGTCCGCGCGACCACGATCACCAAGTCGGCCTGCATGCCGCCGGTGATGAACGTCTTGGCGCCGTTGACGATCCAGTCGTCCCCGTCGCGCACCGCGGTGGTGCGCATGCCTGCCAAATCCGAGCCGGTGCCGGGTTCGGTCATCGCGACGGCGGTCAGCAGCGTGCCCGCCGCGAGGCCGGGGAACCAGCGCTTCCGCTGCTCTTCGTTCGCGTAGTGCAGGAAGTACGGCAGGATCACCTCGAGCTGCGTACGCACCGTCGACAGAGTGACCAGCGCGCGGGCCGCCTCCTCCTGCATGACGACGTTGTAGCGGTAGTCGGGCATACCGGCTCCGCCGTACTCCTCGGGGATCGCCATCCCGAGCATGCCCAGCGCACCCATCTGCTTGAACACATCGCGGGGCATCCGTCCGCCCTTCTCCCACTCGGGGTAGTGCGGAACCACCTCCTTCTCGACGAAGTCGCGGGCGAGTCCACGGAACGCTTCGTGGTCCTCGGTGAACAGATCGCGGCGCATCCAAATCTCCTGGGGTCGGCTGGGCGGGAAAAGACGGTGTCTACGAGATGAGTTCGACCAGCGTGGCGTTGGCCGTGCCGCCGCCCTCGCACATGGTCTGCAGGCCGTAGCGAATCCCGTTGTCGCGCATGTGATTGATCATGCGCGTCATCAGCACCGCGCCCGACGCGCCAAGCGGATGGCCGAGCGCGATCGCGCCGCCCAGGGGGTTGAGTTTGTCTTCGTCGGCGCCGGTCTCGGCCAGCCACGCAAGCGGCACCGGCGCGAACGCCTCGTTGACCTCGAACACGCCGACCTCGTCCAGCCCGACACCGGCCTTGTGCAAGACCTTCTCGGTGGCCGGGATGGGACCGGTGAGCATCAGAACCGGGTCGGCCCCGGTGACGGCGCCGGCGCGGTATCGGACGATCGGCGTCAAACCGAGCGCGATGGCGTTCGCGGCCGTCATGACCAGCAGGGCGGCCGCGCCGTCGGAGATCTGAGAGGAGTTACCGGCGTGGATGACGCCGTCCTCCTTGAAGGCGGGCTTGAGCCCGGCGAGCTTCTCGACGGTCGTCCCACGGCGGATGCCTTCGTCGGCGACCACCGGCTCGCCGTCGGTGAACACCGGCATCATCTGGGTCTCGAACGCGCCGTTGTCCTGGGCCGCAGCCGCCAGCTCGTGCGAGCGCGCCGAATACTCGTCGAGACGGGTCCGCGATAAACCCCACTTCTGTGAGATGAGCTCCGCGGAGATGCCCTGGTTGAACGAGAAATCCCCGTAGCGGGCAAGCACTTTCGGGCCGTACGGCATACCCGTGGACCGCGCCGAACCGAGCGGTACGCGGCTCATCACCTCGACACCGCCCGCCACCACGACGTCCTGCTGGCCGGACATCACGGCCTGCACCGCGAAGTCCAGCGCCTGCTGGCTCGACCCGCACGCGCGGTTGATGGTGGTCCCCGGGACGTGTTCGGGCCAGCCTGCGGCCAGCACCGAGTACCGGCCGATGTTGCTCGACTGGTCGCCAACCTGCGAGACGCAACCCCACACCACGTCGTCGACGATGTCGGGGTCCAGCCGGGCGCGCTCCATCAGTGCATTCAGGACGATCGCCGACAAATCAGCGGCGTGCATGTCGGACAGTCCGCCATTGCGCTTGCCGACCGGCGTGCGCACCGCCTCGACGATTACGGTTTCACGCATCTACCTCACTCCGATCTGAGATTTTTGTGCTCCTCGCGTGCGCGGTAACAGCCCATCGACCAGTGAACGCGGGTTCGCGCTTGTCGGCGAACGCCGCGTACGCCTCTATTGAGTCTGCAGTTGCGAAATTGCCCGGCTGCGCGCGGGCCTCGTTTGCCAGCGTCTCACGCAGGGTCGCGTTGGCCCCGTCGTTGAGCAGTCCCTTGCTCTGGGCCATGGCGACGGGCGGTCCCGCGGCGAGCCGGCCTGCCAGGTCCGAGACGAACGCGTCTATCTCCGTAGATGGCTTCACCCAGGTCACGAGGCCCAGCGATCGGGCCTCTTCGGCGTCGATCGTCTCGGCCAGCAGCACCAGCCGCTTGGCCTGTTGAAGTCCGACCAGCTTGGGCAGCAGCCACGAGCCACCGAGGTCCACCGACAGACCACGCTTCGAAAAGATCTGGCAGAACCGCGATTCGGGCGTCGCGACCACGAAGTCGCAGCCAAGGGCGAGGTTCCAGCCCGCGCCGACGGCCACGCCCGCCACCTTCGCAATGGTGGGCACCGTCAGTTCGTGCAGTGCCAGCGCGACTTCGGTCAGCCTGCGCAACTTGTCCTTGGGGTGGATGTCCTCGGGCGCGGAGATGTCCGCGCCCGAGCAGAACGCGCCTCCCGCGCCGGTGATCACCAGGGCACGCAAATCAACATCGCGCGCGGCGGCCCGCAGGGCGTCGGCCAGTTCCATCCACAGCTGCGCATTGATCGCGTTCTTGCGGTCGGGCCGGTTCAGCGTGAGCGTCTGCACGCCGTCGCGCCCGGACGACAACAGCACCTGTTCCTCGGTCATGAGTACGCCGGCCCGATCACACCGTCGGCACGCAACCGGCTGACTTCGTCGATGGTCAGCCCCAATTCGCCGAGAACCGCATCGGTGTGCTCACCAAGCCCTGGCACGGCGCCCATCGGCTGCTCGAATCCTCTGATCACCGGCGGTGGCCGCAATGCCTGGATGTCCCCCTTGGATGTCGGGACCGTCCGCCAGCGGTCCCGCGCGGTCAACTGAGGGTGTACCGCCACTTCACTTGGGAGGTTGTACCTGGAATTGCCGATGCCCGCCGCATCGGCGATCTTCTGGATCTCGGCGAGATCATGCTGGGCACACCAGGATCCGATGGCCTCGTCGAGGATGTCGCGGTGCGCGCAGCGGTCGGAGTTGGTGCGGAACCGCGCATCGTCGGCCATGTCGGGGCGATCGATGATCTCCCTGGCCACCCGCTGCCACTCGCGGTCATTGGTGGTTCCGAGCACGACGGTCTGACCGTCGCGGGTGGGAAAAGCGCCGTACGGCGCCACCGCGGGCGATCCGACCCCGAGCGGTTGTTGGTCGATCCCGGAATGCTGGGTGTAGGTGAGCGCGTAGCCCATGACGTCGGTCATCACGTCGAACAGGCTGAGTTCGACGGACGG
>JAVRPG010000970.1:0-3659 GCA_032162325.1 Mycobacterium sp.
GCGATGCTCGCTGCGGTATCGAGGTCATTGTGGTCGGTGGCCCACCGGAACGCCGCGCGGAGGTTGGCCAACTCAACTGTCACCCACGAGTACGCCTCGCGCTGGCGTGGGCCGTCCCACAGCGCGATGACGTGATTCTCACGCCCGGCGAAGTAGCGGGCGTGCGCAGTTCTGACATTGTCGGCGTCACCCGCGGTGACAAGTTGTTCTTCGGCGAATTGCCGGATCGTCTCGAGCATCGCGAATCGTGTCCGCCCCGACACTTGATCGGCGATCAGAAGCGACTTGCGCACCAACGCATCCAGGAGATCGAGTGTCGCCAGTTGGTCGGTGGAATCGGCCACCGCACACGCCGCCGCCAGGTCGAACCCGCCGGCGAACACCGAACACCTTGCCAGCAGGTCTTTTTCGGTGTCGTCCAGCAGGTCGTAAGACCACTGCACCGCATGGCGCAGTGTTTGGTGGCGTTCCAATCCTCGGCGCGACCCGACGAGCAGCCGGAAGCGATCGTCGAGCCGATCGCGTAGCTCGGTCACCGTCATCGACAGCATGCGGGAGGCAGCCAATTCGATCGCCAATGGAATGCCGTCGAGTCGGCGGCAGATCTCCAGCACAGCAGCAGACTCGACGGGTGCGCTCGACGAGACATGGGGTGACACCGCCTGCGCACGGTCGTTGAACAACGCTGCGGCCGCAGAATCGGTCCCGGTGTCCACGTCCAGCGATGGCACCGGCCAGAGTTGTTCCTCGTCGATTCGCAGTCCCTCTCGGCTGGTGGCCAAAACTTTGACCGTTGACGAGTGAGCGAAGATCGCCTCGATCATGTCGGCCGCTGCATCGAGAACGTGTTCGCAGTTGTCGAACACCAGCAGCCGCGACCTGCCTTCCAAAGCGGCGGCGACGCTCTCGGCCATAGTCCGCCCCGGCTGTTGCGTGATCCCCAGTGTGGCCGCGAGGGCTTCGGGCACCGCCGCCGGATCGCCGACGGGTGCCAGTTCGATCAGCCATACGCCGTCGGCAAAGTCAAGCACTACGCGCGAGGCCACCTCCAACGCCAGCCGCGTCTTGCCCACCCCACCTACTCCAGTCAACGTCACCAAGCGATGTGCCTTGAGCGCAGTCTCGACTTCGGCGACCTCCGCCTCCCGGCCGACGAAGCTGGTGGTTGCAGGACGCAGGTTCCCCGGCGCAGGATCGACCGTCTTCAGCGGCGGGAACTCGGTGCGCAGGCCGGGCGCTCGGACCTGAAAGATGTCGACCGGTTTGGCGATATCGCGTAACCGCCTTGGCCCCAGGGCGATTAGATCGACCCCGCTGAGCAGACCCGCTGTCGTGCCGTCGAGCAGGATCTGGCCGCCGTGGCCGGCCGCCATCACCCGAGCGGTTCGGTTGAGCACCGTGCCGAAGTAGTCGTCGCCACGCAGTTCCGCCTCGCCGGTGGCGATACCCATCCGCACCGGGAGCTCCAGCGCCAATTGGGCTGCGACCGCGGCGTCGACAGCAGACCGCGGTGAGTCGAACACCGCGCACATCCCGTCACCGGTGTAGTTGAACACCTTGCCGTCATTGGCATCGACGGCTTCACGCAACATCCGATTGTGGGTCTCCAGCGCCGTCCGCATCGCGTCAGCGTCAGCCTCCCACCGACGCGTCGACCCTTCGATGTCTGTGAACAGAAAAGTGACAACGCTCATGAGCTCTCGTCTATCTGCATAAGCTCCGCGCGGACCTGGTCGACCTGTTCGAGCGCGTACTGCGCCTTCGCGGAGTCGGTCATGCGTGCCCCCGTTTGCGCTAGTGACTCGTAAGTCGCGTCGCCCAGTACGTCGCGCAAATGCATTACCGCGGTGGTGATCTCGGGATAGGTGGCTTGAGACACCGGCGTCATGAAGAATTCACTGATGGTGGCTGCCGGCTCGTAGTGTCCGAGCCTGTCCAGTAACGCGACGAGGATGCCCATGGGACCGGAGACGAGTCCGAAGCTGCCCGACTCGCAGTAGGTGCGGATCGCCAGGGCCACGAACTCGAGAGCATCCTTCGGGTCGGCGTAGTTGGCCGCCACGCTCGAGAGGTTCAGCGCGACAGATGATTCCAGCTGGCGGTCACCGTTGCTTTGAGCGATTGCGAGGGCCCGCCGCAGGGCGTCATATGCTCCGGCGGGCTCGGTCTTGCCGTGGGTGTAGCCGTAATCCATGAGCACCGCGCACTGCAGTGCGGGATTGGTGATGTCATCGAAGGCGTGGAACAGCTCTTCGGAGAGTGCGACAGCTTCCTCGTGGGCGCCGGCGAACTCAAGTGCGAAGACCAGATTCGGCAATATGTACCGATGATCGTCGGGATTCCGCGCGATCACCCTGCGGCACCACTGGACACACCGTTCGGGAGTAACCGTCGTCAGGTACCCGCCGCCGAGCACGGCCTCGTGCAGGACGGGGACATGGTCGAAACGCCCGCTATCGATGGCAATTTCGGCGGCCTCGGTGTACCTCAGGAAGTCGTCGATCCGACCTGTCATGAAGCACAGGGCCGCGATGATGTAGAGCTGCGCAAGCCGCGGGTGGTCGACGGCTTTCGCCGGGTTGATGAGTTCCTCAGCCCATGTGCTGGGTTCGTACTGCTGGACCCAATAACCCAGCATCGCCGCATAACTTGCGATGGCCGCGCCGGAGTCGAGGTCACCGTGGTCGGCGGCGTAGCGAAAGGCCACGCGCAGATTGGCCATTTCGACGATGAACCACGCGTAGGTCTCACGTTGTCGTGGGCCGTCCCACTGCGCGAGGATTTCGGCTTCAAGACCCGCGTAATGCCGGGCGTGGGCTGCTCGCGTTTCGTCGGACGCGCCGGTGGACTCGAGTCGTTCTTCGGCGAACTGGCGAATGGTCTCAAGCATCGAGTACCGGGTTCGGTCCGAAGACCGGTCGGCCACCAGAAGCGACTTGCGCACCAACGCGTCGAGCAGATCCAGCGTGGCGACGTCGTCACCGGCACCCGATACCACCTGCGCCGCCGCGAGATCGAATCCTCCGGCGAACACGGAGCACCGGTTCAGTAGCGCATGCTCCTCGCTGTCGAGAAGGTCGTAGGACCACTGCACGGCGTGGCGAAGAGTTTGGTGGCGCTCCAGCCCGCGCCGGGATCCGACGAGCAGCCGGAAGCGGTCATCGAGGCGATCCCGCAGCTCGGTGACGGTCATGGACTGCATGCGTGAGGCGGCCAACTCGATCGCAAGCGGAATTCCGTCGAGGCGGCGGCAGATTTCGACCACCGCGTCCCCGTGGTGGGAATCGGTCAGCGAACTGTCTGCCGCTACAGCGTGAGCACGCTCGAGGAAGAGGTTCGCCGCACTCGACTCCACACCTGCATCTACGTCGAGTGATGGCACCGGCCATAGTTGTTCGTCGGCCAGCCGTAGTCCTTCTCGGCTGGTGGCCAGGATCTTCACCGTGTCCGATGGCGCGATGATCGTTTCGATGATGTCCGTGGCCGCGTCGAGGACGTGTTCGCAGTTGTCGAACACCAGCAGCCGGCGGCGGCCCTCCAGCGCCGCGGCGACGCTGTCGGCAAGACTCAGTCCCGGCTGTTGGATTATCCCAAGTACGGCCGCGACCGCCTCGGGTATCGCTGCTGGATCGGTGACCGCGGCCAACTCGATCACGAAC
>JAVRPG010000971.1:0-8086 GCA_032162325.1 Mycobacterium sp.
TGGCGTTGTCCAACAGCGGCGAGTTGCAGCTCGAGCTGATCCAGCAGCAAGACGACGCCCCCAGCATCTTCACCGAATTCCTTGCGTCCCGTGGCTCGGGATATCACCAGTTGGCGTACTGGACAGAGGATTTCGATGCCACGATGAAGGCCGTCGCGGACGCCGGTTGGCCGGTTGTCTGGTCGGGTGGCGAGGGGTTCGGCGTTCGTTTCGCCTACGTCGAGCCGCCGAACAGCCCGGCCTACATATCGCAGATCGTCGAGATCTCCGAACTCACGGAGGCGCAAGCGGCCAGCGCGAAGTTCATCCGCGACGCCGCGGCAAGCTGGGACGGCAGCGACCCGATCCGCGAAATGGGCGGCTAACCCGACCTACTTGCCGCGCTTCATCACCTTGTCGGCGGCGGCCCAGTGTTCGTCCGCCACCCACAGCCGCGCAAAGGCCGCGACGGCCTCCGTCGGGGAGACCCCCTTCATCGCGCGTTTGATCTCACCCGCGGGCCGGGTTGCCAGCGACTTGGCGATAGCGCGCCAGTCTTCGTCAAAGGACACCCGCGGTAACACCTTGTCCACCAAGCCGATTCGCTGCGCCTCGGCGGCGTCGAGCACACTGCCCGTTCCGGCCAGCAACAGCGCCTTGCTGTAACCCACCAGCGCGACCAGCCGCTCGGCGCCGCCCCATGCCGGCATGATCTCCAGCATCACCTGATTGAAGCCGATCTTGATGTCGTCGGCGGCAAGCCGGATGTCGGCAGCCACCGCGAACTCGGCGCCGCCGCCCAGTGCATGGCCGTTCAGCGCGGCGATGGTGGGCGTGGGGAAACCGGCGATCCGATCGCAGATCGAACGCATCCTGAAAGCCATCGACGACGCATCAGGTTCGGTGCGCAATGCGCTGAGTTCCTTGAGGTCGCCGCCCGAGACGAACGCGCGGTCGCCTGCACCGGTGATGACGAGTGCGGCGGCACCCTCGGCGCCGTCGAGCGCCTTCTCCAGCTGGTCCATCGTCTCCAGTGAGATGGCGTTGCGGGCCTGCGGCCGGTCGATGGTGATGACCGCCAGACCGTCGTCAAATTCGACGTCGACACTCATCCATTCTCCATGTGCGGTATTGGCATTCTCTGCCACGGAGAATAGCATCGCTCTTCGGATCGGAGGTGCGGCGAGGGTCATGCGAACCATCCCTGTCGAACTGACAAAGCGCTACGTGGAGAAGGGGTGGTGGACGCGGGACACCCTGGGCGATCTCATCGCGCGCGGACTGCAGGCTAGGCCCGACGCTGGGTTCCATGTGCATTCGGCTGTGCGTCCCTTCGCAGGCACCTTCCATGACGTCGAGATCGAGGCGCGCCGGCTCGCCGCCGGGCTGCGCGCACGCGGCGTCGGTCCCGGCGACGTGGTCGCATTGCAACTGCCGAACTGGATGGAGGCCGCCGCAACGTTCTGGGCGTCGGCGTTCCTCGGCGCCGTGACCGTGCCGATCGTGCACTTCTACGGGCGCAAGGAACTCGGTCACATCCTCGGCACGGCCAAGCCGCGCGTCTTCATCACGGCAGAAGAGTTCGGGCGCATGCAGTTTCAGCCCGACCTCTGCGCGGACATCCCGATCGTCGGGCTGGTCGGCGCCGACGAGCGCTCGCGCGAGGAGCATCGGCACCGTTACGACGCCCTGCTCGACGCCGAACCGCTGCCCGGCACGCTCGCCGCCGACCCCGCCAGCCCGGCGTTGATCGCGTTCACCTCGGGCACCACAAGCAACCCGAAAGGCGTTGTCCACAGCCATCAGACCCTGGGTTTCGAGACACGCCAACTGTTGGAGAACTATCCGGCCGACCGCGGCCGCCAGCTCACAGGCACTCCGGTCGGTCACTTCATCGGCATGCTGGCCGCCTTCCTGATTCCGGTGTTGGAAGGCGCACCCATCGATCTGTGCGACGTCTGGGACCCGGGCACGGTGCTCAAGCTCATCGAGCGCGACGGGCTGTCGATTGGCGGCGGACCGCCCTACTTCGTCACCAGCGTGTTGGACCATCCCGACTGCACCGCGGAACATGTGCGTCACTTCACGACCGTCGGCCTTGGCGGTTCGACGGTCCCTGCGGCGGTCACGCGACGGCTCGCGGACCTTGGCATGTTCGTCTTCCGCTCGTACGGCAGCAGCGAACACCCGTCCATCACCGGTTCCTCGCCGAGTGCGCCGGAGAACAAGCGGCTCTACACCGACGGCAACCCGCGGCCCGGCGTGGAGATCCGGCTCGGCCCCGACGGCGAGATCTATAGTCGTGGACCCGACCTTTGTCTTGGGTATACCGACCCGGAACTGACCGCCAAGGCCTTCGACGAGGACGGCTGGTACCGCACCGGCGACGTCGGGGTGCTCGACGAGGACGGATACCTCACGATCACCGATCGCAAGGCCGACGTCATCATCCGTGGCGGCGAGAACATCAGCGCGCTGGAGGTCGAGGAGGTGCTGCTCACGATGCCTGCCGTCGCGGAGGCGGTGGTGGTATCGGCTCCCGACGCCCGGCTGGGCGAGCGCACCGCCGCGGTTCTGCGCGTCAAGTCTGGACACGCGATGCCGACCATCGAGGAGGTGCGGGACCACTTCAAGGGGGCCGGCATGGCCGCCCAGAAGTGGCCCGAGGAACTGCATCAAGTCGACGACTTCCCGCGCACCGCGAGCGGCAAAGTGCAGAAGTTTCTGGTCCGGCGGGATATTGCCACCTAGCACAGATGAGAATAGGATTCTCTTATGGGGAAAAGGAGTGTTCCATGTCGTCGCTTTCGTCGAAGGTCGATATACCGTTTCCGCTCTTTGACGCGGACAACCATCTCTACGAGCCTGAAGAGGCGCTGACCAAATACCTGCCTAAGGAGTACAAGGACGTCGTCCAGTACGTGCAGGTCAACGGCCGCACCAAGATTGCCCTGCGCGGCCAGATCAGCAACTACATCCCCAATCCCACCTTCTCGGTGGTCGCCAAACCTGGCGCGTGGGAGGAGTACTTCAAGTACGGCAATCCCGATGGCAAGAGTAAGCGCGAGCTCTTCGGCGAGCCGATGCGGTCGATTCCGGCGTTCTTCGAACCCGGTCCGCGCCTGGAGCTCATGAACGAGCTCGGCCTGGACCGCACACTGATGTTCCCGACCCTGGCCAGCCTGGTCGAGGAGCGGCTGCGAGACGACCCGGTCGCGATCCACGTCATCGTGCATGCGCTTAACGAGTGGCTCGATGACGTCTGGGGGTTCAATTACCAGAACCGCATCTTCACCACTCCTGTCATCACCCTGCCCATCGTCGAGAAGGCCATCGAGGAGCTGGACTGGGTGGTCAAGCGCGGTGCCCGGGCCATCCTGATCCGTCCGGCTCCGGTGCCCGGTTTCCGCGGGCCGCGGTCGTTCGCGCTGCCCGAGTTCGACCCGTTCTGGCAGCGCTGCGTCGAACACGACGTGCTGGTCGCCATGCACTCCTCGGACAGCGGCTATTCCCGCTACACCTCCGAGTGGGACGGCGCCGCCCAGGAGATGCTGCCGTTCCAGACCAACGCGATGTCCATGATCAACGAATGGCGCCCGATTCAGGATGCGGTGGCCTCCTGGGTGATTCACGGCGCGCTGTACCGGTTCCCGACGCTGAAGGTCGCGGTCATCGAGGCCGGGTCGAAGTGGATGTTCCCGCTGCTCGACAATATGGCCGACGTCTACAAGAAGGCCCCCGAGGCTTTCCCGAGCAACCCGATCGAGGAGATCAAGAACCGCATCCACGTCAGCCCGTTTTACGAGGAGGGCATCGACGACCTGGTCAATCTCATCGGCGTGGACCGCGTGCTCTACGGCTCGGATTACCCGCACCCGGAGGGCCTGGCCCAGCCGACCCACTACGTGAATGCGCTCGAGCATTTCTCACTCGATGATCAGGCGAAGATCATGGGCGGCAACCTATCCCGGCTCGTCACGGTGTGACTTACCGGCAACCCTGGCAGACCATCCCCGAGATGGTCTTGAGCGCGGCAGACCGTTTCGGCGATGCCGAAGCGGTTGTCGACGGTCCGCTGCGGCTCACCTACGTCGAACTCGCCGAACGCATTCGGCGGTCCTCGGGTGCGTTCGCCGAGTTCGGCGTCGACAAGGGTGATCGGGTCGCGCTCTGGGCGCCCAACTCCGCCGAGTGGATCATCGCCGCATTCGGCATCATGACGGCGGGCGGCGTCCTGGTGCCGGTCAACACCCGATTCCGGGCCGAGGAGGCCGCCGACGTGGTGTCGAGCAGCGGTGCCAAGGCCGTGATGGTCCAAAAGGGCTTCCTGGGCCAGGATTTCAGTGCTGCTCAGGTCGCCCTCGACGTGCCGACGATCGATCTGCAGTCGGACTTCCTCGGCAGCGGCTCGCCGTTCGAATGTGACGTGGACGGCGAGGACGTCTCCGACGTCATCTACACGTCGGGTACCACCGGCAGGCCCAAGGGCGCGATGATGAACCATCGTCAGACGCTGCGGATGTACGAGGAGTGGGCGACGCTCGCGGACCTCCGCCAGGGCGACCGCTACCTGATGATCAACCCGTACTTCCACACCTTCGGCCTCAAGGCCGGTCTCATCGCGTCCTTCCTGCGCTGCGCGACGATGTTGCCGGTGGCGGTATTCGACGTCGACCGGGTCGTGGAACTGATTGAGCGCGAACGGATCACGATGCTGCCCGGTCCGCCGACGCTGTATCACTCGCTGCTCACCGTCGCCGACAAGGGCAGGCTGGCGACCCTGCGCGCCGGCGTGACCGGGGCCGCCGACATTCCGGTGGAAATGGTGCGCCGGATACACGACGAGCTTCCGTTCCAGACGCTCATGACGGGGTACGGGCTGACCGAGGCCGGCAACGTGACGCTCTCTCGGCCCAGCGACTCCTTTACCGACGTCGCGACCACCGCGGGCCTGCCATGCGACGGCATCGATGTGCGCGTAGCCGACGACGGCGAGGTGCTGGTGCGTGGGTACAGCGTCATGCAGGGCTACCTCGATGATCCGGCCGCGACGGCCGAGGCGATCGACGCCGACGGTTACTGCACACCGGCGATCTCGGCGAGTTCACCGAGGAGGGCAGGCTTCGCATTGTCGGCCGCAAGAAGGACATGTTCATCGTCGGTGGGTTCAACGCGTACCCCGCCGAGATCGAAGGCTTTTTGCTGGAGCACCCGCCGTCGCGCAGGCGGCGGTGATCGGTGTTCCCGATGACCGGTTGGGTCAGGTGGGCAAGGCGTTCATCGTCGTGAAGGACGGCAAAACCGCCGTCAGCTGCGATGAGCTGATCGCGTGGAGCCGCGACCGGATGGCCGGATTTAAGGTTCCTCGGTTCGTTGAGTTCCTGGACGAGCTACCGTTGAACGCCACGGGCAAGGTGATGAAGGACAGATTGCGCTGAGCATTCGCACAGCGCGTAAATAGCATTTCCGCAGGAAACGCGCCGGTGGTCCCCATCCAGGGATGCGGTATCGTCGCGTCAATACTCAAAAATGAATAATGCCATTCTCATTGAGTAGTGCACTTTGCAGACAAGGAGGTCGCTGTGCCGTCTTTCAGGCGCCGCGCGTCAGTCATCGACGCTGACCGCGTCGATGAACCGACGCAGGATCCTGATCGGTCGACCGACGCGGCAGATGCACTTGCCCTCGCGGAGGAAGCGGAGGCAGAGGCGGCCGAGGCGGACGCGATTGCCGCCGCCGCGCGTGCCAGAGCCCGTGCGATCCGGCTGCGCAGGCAGGCCAAGGCCGCTGGAGGCGACGCATCGGGTGAGGTGGAAGCCACCGCCGCCGAGGTCGAAGCGCAGGCCACTGACGTCGACACTGATGCCGGCGAGGCCACGGACGTTGAAACCGCCGCCGACATGGTGGCCGAACCCGTCGAGGACACCGAGGCCGACGAGGCCGACGAGGCCGGCTCGGATACCGAAGATGGCGACGTAGATGTCGCCGAGGAGCCGTCAAAGGACCAGCCGGTTCGGCAACGACGCCGCTGGCAACTTGGCCGGGTACTGAAAGTTCTGGCGGCCGCCCTTGCCGTCGCCTGCACATGCGCATTGATCACGTTGAGCGTGCTCATGGTGATCAACCACCGCCACCAGACCGCCGAACAGTCGCGCCGCGCGGAGTTTGCCGCGGCTGGCAGGCAGAGCGTCGTGACACTGATGTCGTTGGACTTCAACACGGCGAAGGACGACGTACAGCGCATCATCGACAACTCGACGGGCCAGTTCAGGGACGACTTCAAGAACCAAGCGGACGACTTCATCAAGGTCGCCCAGGACTCGAAGGTGATCACCGAGGTCACCGCCAACTCCGTCGGCGTCGAATCGATGACCAACGACAAGGCCGTCGTGCTGGTGTCGGCCACCTCGCGCGTGACCAATGCCGCAGGGGCCAAGCAGGAGCCGCGCAGCTGGCGGCTATCCGTCGACCTCCAGCGTGACGGCGGCCAGATCAAGATGTCGAAAGTGGAGTTCGTACCGTGACCGCCAATGACACCGCCGATCTGACCGACGCCGACGAGACCGAAAAGGTCACCGATGAAGCCGTCGACGAGGCCACGAAGAAGGACGGCGCGGCCACCGAAACGGAAACGCAGCCCGAGGCCCGGGGCGGCGTATTGCGGCAATCGATGCGCTGGGCGCGGGCCCGACTTGGCGCCATCCTGTTGGTGGCGGCCCTGGTCGCGTCGGCAGGTGTCGCGGCGTGGCTGTACTTCGAGCAGTACCGCCCTGGCCAGGAAACCGACGCGGCCGCGTCCGCCGTCGCGCTCGACGCGGCGAAGAATGGCACGGTTTCGCTGCTGTCCTACTCCCCGGAGAGCCTGGACAAGGACTTCGCGGCGGCGAAGTCGCATCTGACCGGCGACTTCCTGTCGTACTACACCCAGTTCACCGAGCAGATCGTCACACCGGCCGCCAAGCAGAAGGCGGTCAAGACCTCTGCCGCTGTCGTGCGGGCCGCGGTGTCCGAACTGCATCCGGACTCCGCGGTGGTCCTGGTGTTCATCAACCAGAACACCATCAGCAAGGAGAATCCCGACGGCTCGTTCGCCGCCAGCACGGTGAAGGTGGGCATGAAGAAGATCAACGACACCTGGCTGATCTCGGCGTTCGACCCCGTGTAGCGTCGGCGCCGTGGCGGAGCGCAAGCCTGCGGACTTGGTGCTGTCGGGCGGGGGCGTCAAAGGGATCGGTCTGGTGGGGGCCGTCGTCGCGTTGATGGACGCCGGGTACCGCGCTCAGCGAGTGTCCGGCACGTCTGCCGGATCCATCGTCGGAGCGGTCGTCGCGGCCGCGGCGATGGGCGATCAGCTCGGCCCCGAGGAAGTCAAAGAGCTTGCGCTGCAGCTTGATTACCACAAGTTCACCGATCCCGGCACGCTGGAACGTGTTCCGGTGCTCGGCCCGTCGTTGGCGGTGCTGCGGGGGACGGGCATCTACAAGGGCGACTACGCACACGACTGGGTCCGCAGCCAGCTGAAGAATCTCGGCGTGCGCACATTCGGCGATCTGGCCATCCGCGACGACAGCCTGCCCGCCGAGCAGCGCTACAAACTGGTCGTCACGGTCGCCGATGTGACGACGGGACAGTTGGTGCGGCTGCCATGGGACTACCGCAGGGTCTACGGCCTCGACCCCGATGAACAGTCCGTGGCCGATGCGGTCCGCGCGTCGATGTCGATCCCGTTCTTCTTCCGCCCCGCCACGCTGACCGGATCAACCGGGTTGACGTCGACCCTGGTCGACGGTGGAATCGTGTCGAACTTCCCGATCGACTCGCTCGACCGCGCCGACCGCCGACGACCTCGCTGGCCCAGTTTCGGTGTCACGGTGTTGCCGAATCTGCCCGAGGGCAACGACAAGGTGATTCCCGCCTTGGCGCCCATCCGCCTGCTCGGCCCGCCGCATCTGCTGGAGAGCGTCATCACCACGGTGCTCGTCGGCCGTGATCAGGCCTATCTCAGCCAGCCGTGGGTGAGCGCCCGCACGATCCGGGTGGACTCGACCGACGTCGGCTTCCTCGACTTCGACATCTCGGACAACGAGATCGAAGCCCTGTACGTGAA
>JAVRPG010000972.1:0-6994 GCA_032162325.1 Mycobacterium sp.
GTGCGCCCAGCCCGCGCGGCGGCCATGCTGCGAGATCACCCAGAGGCCCTTGTCGTCGGCGCGGCCGGTGAGCGGCACCCGGCGGGGTTGACCGGACTTGGCGCCGGTGGTCTCCAACTCGATCACCAGCTGGGATCGGACGCCGATCTTGTCAAGGGCGGCGACCACCGGATTCATCACGGCGCGACCGACCCGTCTCTCGAACTTGAACTTGCGCAGACCCTTGTTTGCCATCGCCACCCCTCCACCCCGACTCTGAGGTTTACGACGTTGATAGAACAGTCACTCAAATACAAGGGCGGGACGTGATGCGCCGTCTAACCAGCATGTTCGTGGCATGCTCATGCCATGGGGGGCACGCCCGAGACTCACTACGCACGTGATGGCGACGCCCACCTCGCGTACCAGGTGGTCGGTGAGAAGGGGCCCGATCTCCTCTTCGTTCCCACCCCAACGTTCCCCATCGACCTGCTGTGGGACGAGCCAACCGTGGCCGCCCACCTGCACCGCCTTGCGTCGTTCAGCCGGCTGATCCTGACCGACCTTCTCGGTGTTGGAAGTTCGGACGGCGTGCCACCCAACGACCGTCCCGCGATGCAGTCCTGGACTGACGGGCTCCTCGCGGTCCTGGACGCGGCGGGGAGCGAATGCGCGTCGATCTTCTCGATGTCGGGGGCGTCGCTGCCTGTCATGCTTCTGGCTGCCAGTCATCCCCAGCGGGTGCGCTCACTCGTCCTCTGGAGCCCTTTCGCGCGGTACGTCCGCGCCCCCGATCACGCCTTCGGGATCCCCGAGGCGACGCTCACGAGGTACCTCGACAACTTCGAGGCCGCCATCGGAACGGGTGCGATGGTCGACGTTCTGGCGCCCAGCTGGGCACGCGACGCCGCAAAGCGGCGTTGGTGGGCGCGCAGCGAGCGGCTTGCCGGCGGCCCCGGATATATCACAGCGATTTTCGATCTGTTCCTGCGAACCGACGCCCGCCCGTTGCTGGAGAGCATCCAGGCGCCGACGCTGGTGACGCGACGGCGCGGTGACCGCGACCTCCGTCACGACCATGTGCGGGACCTCGCCGAGCGGATCCCGCATGCGCGGCTGCTGGAGTTCGACGGGGACGACAGCGTGTGGTTCGCCGGCGATGCAGATCCCGTAATCGATGAAATCGAGTCGTTTCTGACCGGCGGACGCAGGGCGACGTCGTCGAACCGTGTGCTCTCAACAATTCTCTTCACCGACATCGTCGGATCGACCGAGCGCGCAGCGCAATTGGGCGATGAGGGCTGGACGACGGTGCTTGGTGCCCACAACCGCGTCGTCGAGCGACACGTCGCCGCTTCTCGCGGCGTCGTCGTCAAGTCCACCGGTGACGGCGCCCTCGCGACCTTCGATGGTCCGGCACGCGCGATCAACTGCGCGTGCGCAATTCGCGACGCCGTCGAAGACATCGGTTTGAGCATCCGCGTCGGCCTGCACACCGGCGAGGTTGAGATGGTCGCCGGTGACGTGCACGGCATCGCGGTGCATATCGCCGCACGCATCGTGGCGCTCGCGGCGCCAGGAGAAGTGCTCGTGTCCGGCGTGATCCCACCGCTCGTGCTCGGCTCGCAGATGACCTTCAACGACCGCGGAGATCACGAGCTGAAAGGCGTGCCCGGGTCCTGGGGCGTGCTCGCGGTCGACGACTCGCGCGGCTGAACCACGTGTACACACCCCGCGCCTAGTCCGCCAGCGGCAGCCGCACCTCGAATCGCGCACCCG
This sequence comes from Mycobacterium sp., assembly GCA_032162325.1. GTDB lineage: Bacteria > Actinomycetota > Actinomycetes > Mycobacteriales > Mycobacteriaceae > Mycobacterium. The sequence goes on from JAVRPG010000972.1 coordinate 1,759, forward strand.
TCGCCAGGTTGTGCGCCGACAGCGTGCCGCGATGCGCCTGCACCAATCCGGCGGCAATTGCCAAGCCGAGCCCCGACCCGCTGGGCAGCGACGAGTCGGAACGTGGCACCCGGTCGTTGGACCCGCGGTACGCCACGTCGAAGACCCGCGGCAGGTCGGCCTCGTTGATGCCAACGCCGGTGTCGTCGACGCGGGCCCACGCACCGTTCTCGTCGGATCCCAGCGCCAGCGAGACCTTGCCGCCCGCCGGCGTGTGCGCGATCGCATTCGCGACGAGATTGGACAGCACCCGCACCAACGCGCGGTCGCTGCCCAGCACCCGCACCGGTTTCTCCGGCAGCTCGGCTTTCAACAGCACGCCCGCACGCTCCGCGGCGATGCGGTGCGCGGCCAGCACATCGTCGACGACCTCGTCCAGTGCCACCTTGTCGAACGCCGGCTCCACCGCGCCCGCGTTGATCTTCGACATCTCGAACAGATCGTCGACCATCTCGGAAAGCCGAATCGACTCCTGTTCAATGGTTTTCGCGTGCACCCGGACTTCGGAATCGGGGACCACGCCGTCGGCGATCGCCTCCGACACCGCCCGGATCCCTGCCAGCGGTGTGCGCAGGTCATGGCTGACGAACGCGACAAGCCTGCGTCGTGACTGCTCGGCCGCCCGCTCGGAATCGCGGATCTCCTGCTCCCACACCGTCCTTCGGGCCTGGTAGCGCGCCAGCATCACCGCGGCGGGGATCGTCACCACGGACACGATCACCAGCACGACGGCGGTGCGCTCGAACGTCCCGGTGATCATGAATCCGCTGGCGCCGAGCACGCCGGTGAACGTCGCCAGCGTCGGGATGAGTACCAGCGCCACCATGCTGACCGCCAGCGACCACGACCGCGCCAGCCGGATGATGATCGCCCCGGCCAGCACGACGGGTACCGAGCAGGCCAGTGCCCACCCGACGATCTCCCAGAAGTCATCCGCAGGCACTCGTACCGCTCCAGAGATATCCGCGGCCCCACACCGTCTGCACCCGATGGTGATCGCCGAGCTTGGACCGCAGCCGCTTGACGTGCACGGTGACCGTCGACAGATCGCCAAAGTCCCAGCGCCACACCTGTTTCAGCAGTTCCCCGCGGGAGAACACGGTGTCGGTATGGGTGAGGAAGAACATCAGCAGGTCGAATTCGCGGTTGGTCAGGCTGACCGGCGCGCCGTTGACGGTCACCGACCGGGCGGCAGGCGAGACGGTCATGTCGCCGACGGTGATGTCCAGCGGCGGCACGCCCACCGGCGACGGCGCGCGGCGCAGTACCGACCGGACCCGCAGAGCGAGTTCGCGGGGGCTGAACGGCTTGGTGAGGTAGTCGTCGGCGCCGGCCTCCAGCCCCGCGATCCGGTCGTCCTCCTCACCGAGCGCGGTCAACAGGATCACCGGAACCGTGTAGCCGCCGTGCTGGCGCAGGCTGCGGCACAGCGTCAGGCCGTCCGGGCCGGGCATCATCACGTCGAGCACCGCGACGTCGATGCGCTCCGAACCGAGCAGCCTCAGGGCCTCGGTGCCGTTGTGCGCGATCGAGACGTCGAGGCCGTCGCGTTCCAGATACCGGCGCACGACATCGCGCACGACGGTGTCGTCGTCGGCAATCAGCACCCGCGTCACAACCAGAGACTAGCCCTGCGACGCCGCGACCTGCGCCGATGTCACGGTTTCGTCACGGTTGATTCTCGCGCGTTCCGGTGCTGGCTGGCCTACCGTCGGGTGATATGCCCGACGTCACCGTGGTGCTGCCCTGCCTCAACGAGGCGGCGTCACTGCCCGGAGTGCTGGCCAAGATGCCAAACGGGTATCAGGCCCTGGTGGTCGACAACAACAGCACCGACGGCACCGCGGAGGTGGCGCGTCGGCACGGTGCCGAGGTGGTCGCCGAACAGCGGCCGGGCTACGGATCGGCGGTGCACGCCGGAGTGGTGGCGGCGACGACGCCGATCGTGGCGGTGATCGACGCCGACGGGTCGCTCGACGCGCGCGAGCTGCCTGCGTTGGTCGCGGAACTCGACGGTGCGGACATGGTGATCGGGCGCCGCCGCGCCGTCAGCGGGCTGCGATGGCCGTGGCACGCGCGGCTGGGCACCGCGGCGGTGTGCTGGCGGCTGCGCACCCGCTACGGGCTACCCGTCCATGACATCGCGCCGATGCGGGTGGCGCGCCGTGAGGCGCTCCTGGCGCTGGGCGTTACTGACCGCCGATCGGGCTACCCGCTGGAACTGTTGGTGCGCGCTGCACAAGCCGGCTGGCGCGTGGTCGAGCGTGACGTCGCGTACGGGCCGCGCACCGGCGGCAAGTCGAAGGTCAGCGGGTCGATGCGGGGGAGTTTCATTGCGGCCCTGGACTTCTGGCGGGTGATCTCGTGATCCCCGTCGTCGTGCTGATAGTTGCCAAGGCGCCCGTGCCGGGGCAGGCGAAGACCCGGCTGGCGGCCGGCGTCGGTGATCGGGCCGCCGCCGACATCGCCGCCGCCGCGCTGCTGGACACCTTGGACGCGGTGGCCGAGGCGCCGGTCGCTGCACGGGTGGTGGCGCTGACCGGCGATCTGGGCGCGGCGAGTGCCGGTGACGAGATCAGAACCCGCCTTGCAGATTTCACCGTGGTGCCGCAGCGCGGCGCCGACTTCGCCGCGAAGCTGGCCAACGCGCACGTCGACGCCGCCGCGGCCGCTGGCGGGCTCCCGGTCCTGCAGATCGGAATGGATACCCCGCAGGTGACCGCCGAACTGATCGGAGAATGCGGGCGGGAACTTCTGGCCGCCGACGCAGTGCTCGGTCCGGCTCGTGACGGAGGCTGGTGGGTGCTCGGCGTGACCGATGCCGCGATGGCCGACTGCCTGCGCGCGATTCCGATGTCGCGATCCGACACCGGCGCTGTAACGCTGGCGGCACTTGGCGACACTGGTGCAAATGTGAGCCTGGTTCCCACGCTGGCGGACGTGGACACCGTCGATGACGTCGACGCCGTCCGGCAGCAGTGCGCGCCCGACAGTCGGTTCGTGCGGGCCACCCGGGAGGTATCGGGTGCTCGGTAACCTCTATGACCGCGCGCTCGACGGTGAGCGTTGCTGGCTTCGCCACGACGACGGCCGCGTTGACCGGCTTGCGGTGCGCTGCTGGCTCGGCGGGCGCAACGCGGACGAGCGCTTCGACCACGCCGTCGTCGGGCTGTGTCATGGCCCTACCCTCGACCTCGGTTGCGGCCCTGGACGTTTGGTGGCCCACCTGGTCCAGCGCGGAGTGCCTGCACTGGGGGTCGACCAGTCGGCGACCGCCGTCGCGCTGGCCCGCCGAAGTGGCGCCCCGGCTTTGCGTCGCGACGTGTTCGAACCGCTGCCGGGCACCGGCCGATGGCAGACCGTGCTGCTGGTCGACGGCAACGTCGGCCTCGGCGGCGACCCTTGGCGCATTCTGCGGCGCGCGGGCGAACTGCTGCGCCACGGAGGGCGCTGTGTGGCCGAATTCGACTCGGCCATCGAAGGAATCCACACGGGATGGGTTCGGCTCGAATCGTCGCGCACGATCGGCCCGTGGTTCCGGTGGGCTTCGGTCGGCGTCGACTGCGTGTCCCGGCTGGCCGACGACGTCGGCCTTGCGGTCGCGGGAGTCCACCCGATCGGCCGCCGCGTCGTGGCCAGTCTCGCGACGACATGAAGACCGCCACGTTGCGCGGCACGGCCGTCACCGCGCGCGTCGGCCTCGCATTGGGCGTCGCGGTGGCGGTGTGTTTCGTCACCGGGCTGATCAGTCACTTCATCCAGCACCCCCAGCCATGGTTCTTCTGGCCCACCAGACCCGTCTGGCTGTACCGGGTCACGCAGGGCCTGCACGTAATCAGCGGTATCGCCGCGATACCGCTGATCATCGTCAAGCTGTGGTCGGTGTGGCCAAAGCTGTTCGAGCGCCCGCTGATCGGCGGTCTGGTCCGGCAGATCGAACGCCTGTCGATCCTGGTGCTGGTGGGTTCGATGCTGTTTCAGCTGTCCACCGGCCTGCTGAACATCGCGCAGTGGTACGCGTTCAAGTTCTTCTTCACGACGAGCCATTACGCGATGTCCTATGTCGCGGCGGGTGCGGTGATCGCGCACATCGGTGTGAAGCTGCCGGTCATCCGTCGCGCTTTGGGAGAGCCGGTCGATGACTCGCCCGTATTCGTCGGGCCCTCGCGGCGGACGGTGCTGCGTGGCACCTGGTTGGCGGTAGCTCTTGCCACGGTCGTCACGGCGGGGCAGACGATTCCACTGCTGCGCAAGGTGTCGGTGCTGGCGCCGCGCTCAGGGCGAGGGCCGCAAGGGGTTCCGGTGAACCGGTCGGCGATCGCGGCGGGGGTGCTGCGCAGCGCGCGGTCGCCGGATTACCGGCTGACGGTGACGAACGGGTCGACGACGCGGGCGTTCACGGTCGCCGAATTGTCGGCGATGCCGCAGGCGACGCGCCGGCTGCCGATCGCGTGTGTCGAAGGCTGGAGCGCGGACGCCGAGTGGACGGGTGTCGTGTTGGCCGACCTCGTCGCCGCCGTCGGCGGCTCACACGATTCGGACGTGCGGATGATCTCGCTCGAACCGCCGGGCCCGTATTCGCGTACGGTGCTGCCTGCCCGGCATGCCCGTGACGGCAAGACATTGATTGCGCTGAAGCTCAACGGCCAGACGCTGAACCTCGACCACGGGTATCCCTGCCGGCTGATCGCGCCGACCAGACCCGGTGTGCTGCAGACGAAGTGGCTGTCAAGGATCGAGGTGGTGCCGTGACCGCCGTGCGGGTGATCCTCATCGGAGTCGGCCTGGTGATCGGCGGGTACGGCGCGGTCCTGGTATGGGAGAACCCGCCGGTGATCATCATGCGGATCGTGGTGTGGGCGCTTGTCGGCGTGGTGCTGCACGATGCGGTGTTCGCGCCGCTGTGCGTCGCGCTGGGCTTCGCGGGCAGACGGCTGATCCCTGGTAGGTGGTGGCCACCTATCGCGGTGGCCGCGTTCTGCAGCGCTGTGCTGGTGTTCCTGGCGATCCCGGTTTACGGCAAGCCCGGCATGCGCCCGGACAACACGACCGTGCTCGACCGCAATTACCCATTGGGGCTGTGGATTTCGCTCGCGATCGTGTGGGCCTGTGTGCCGCTGTACTACCTGGCAAAGGCGGCGCGCCGTCGTATGAGCGCCGGTCCCGGGAGCAGACCCTCTTCACGGTCCTAGCGTCG
>JAVRPG010000973.1:0-7044 GCA_032162325.1 Mycobacterium sp.
AACTACCCTGTGCGTGGAAAAAGTGGCCGCTAGCCGCACTTTCCGCGCACAGGCGACGAAGTCGCTCTAGTCGCCGCAGGCCCTCTGGGAACCACGGCGGGAAAGCAGTAACGCCATGACGATGACCGATCCGATCGCAGACATGCTCACGCGTCTGCGCAACGCCAACTCGGCCTACCACGACCGCGTGGTCATGCCGCACAGCAAGCTCAAGGTGGCGATCGCCGAGATCCTCCAGAAGGAGGGCTACATCGCGAGCCACATGACCGAGGACGCCGAGGTCGGCAAGTCCCTGGTCGTCGAGCTCAAGTACGGCCGCAACCGGGAGCGCAGCATCGCGGGCCTGCGCCGGGTGTCCAAGCCCGGCCTGCGGGTGTACGCGAAATCCACCAACCTGCCGCGGGTTCTCGGTGGCCTCGGCGTGGCGATCATCTCCACGTCCGCGGGTCTGCTCACCGACCGCCAGGCAGCCCGACAGGGCGTGGGCGGCGAAGTCCTCGCCTACGTGTGGTGAGGGGGAACTAGAACATGTCGCGTATTGGAAAGCAGCCGGTCGTTGTCCCCAGCGGGGTCGACGTCACGATCGACGGCCAGACCGTGTCGGTCAAGGGACCGAAGGGCACGCTGGAACTCGCGGTCGCCGAACCGATCACCGTGTCGCGCGACGACGACGGTGCCATCGTGGTGGCCCGGCCCGACGACGAGCGGCGCAACCGCTCGCTGCACGGGCTGTCGCGCACGCTGGTGGCGAACCTGGTCACCGGCGTCACGGAGGGCTACACCACCAAGATGGAGATCTTCGGCGTCGGCTACCGCGTGCAGCTGAAGGGCAACACCCTCGAGTTCGCGCTCGGCTACAGCCATCCCGTCGTGGTCGCGGCGCCGGAGGGCATCACCTTCGCGGTTGAGACGCCCACCAAGTTCTCGATCACCGGCATCGACAAGCAGAAGGTCGGTCAGATCTCGGCGAACATCCGCCGCCTGCGCCGCCCGGACCCGTACAAGGGCAAGGGCGTTCGCTACGAGGGCGAGCAGATCCGCCGCAAGGTCGGAAAGACAGGTAAGTAAAATGGCGTCTAAGCTAAAAGACGAGGCATCCGCGACGCGTAAGCCGGTGGGGCAGAACGCATCCGAGGCCCGGCGGGTTTCGCGGTTGCGTCGGCACGCCCGGTTGCGCAAGAAGATCGCCGGCACGGCCGAGCGGCCCCGCCTGGTGGTCAATCGTTCGTCGCGGCACATTCACGTGCAGCTGGTGAACGATCTCGAGGGCGTGACTCTGGCCGCAGCGTCGTCCATCGAGGCCGACGTGCGGGCCGTCGACGGTGACAAGAAAGCCCACAGCGTGCGGGTCGGACAGCTGATCGCCGAGCGCGCCAAGGCCGCAGGCATCGAGGAGGCCGTGTTCGACCGCGGTGGCTACACCTACGGCGGGCGCATCGCGGCCCTGGCCGACGCGGCGCGCGAAGGCGGGCTGAAGTTCTAATGACTGTTAACGGAAGGACTGCATGATGGCCGATCAGGCAACATCTGGTGCCGGCGGCCCAGGTACCTCGGACGGCCGATCGCCCCGCGGTGACCGCGACGGCCGGGGGCGTCGTGACGACCGCGGCGGTGGCCGTGGCGGCCGCGACAGCGGCGGCGACAAGAGCAACTACCTGGAGCGCGTGGTTGCGATCAACCGCGTCTCCAAGGTCGTCAAGGGCGGTCGCCGGTTCAGCTTCACCGCGCTGGTGATCGTCGGCGACGGCAAGGGCATGGTCGGTGTCGGCTACGGGAAGGCCAAGGAAGTGCCGGCCGCGATCGCCAAGGGTGTGGAGGAAGCGCGCAAGGGCTTCTTCCGGGTTCCGCTGATCGGCGGGACCATCGTCCACCCGGTGCAGGGTGAGGCCGCGGCGGGTGTCGTGATGCTGCGCCCCGCCAGCCCCGGTACCGGCGTGATCGCCGGTGGCGCGGCCCGTGCGGTGCTGGAATGCGCCGGCGTGCACGACATCCTGGCCAAGTCGCTGGGCAGCGACAACGCGATCAACGTCGTGCACGCCACCGTTGCCGCGCTGAAGATGTTGCAGCGCCCCGAAGAGGTCGCGGCCCGACGCGGGCTGCCCATCGAGGATGTCGCGCCGCCCAGCATGCTGAGGCAGCGGCGGGAGGCCGAGGCGCTGGCCGCGTCGGCCGCGCGTGAAGGAACGGCATAACCATGGCAGAGCTGAAGATCACCCAGGTGCGCAGCACCATCGGTGCTCGCTGGAAGCAGCGCGAGAGCCTGCGGACGCTGGGGCTGCGGAAGATTCGCCAGTCCGTGGTTCGTGAGGACAACGCGCAGACCCGTGGACTCATCAAGACGGTTCATCACCTCATAAAGGTTGAGGAGGTCTCATGACCATCAAGCTGCACGACCTCAAGCCCGCACCGGGCTCGAAGACCGCAAAGACCCGGGTGGGCCGCGGCGAGGGCTCCAAGGGCAAGACCGCCGGTCGCGGTACGAAGGGCACGAAGGCCCGCAAGAACGTCCCGGCGGCGTTCGAAGGCGGGCAGATGCCGATTCACATGCGGCTGCCCAAGCTCAAGGGGTTCCGCAACCGGTTCCGCACCGAGTACGAGGTCGTCAACGTCGGCGACATCAACAAGCTGTTTCCCAAGGGCGGCGATGTCGGTGTCGACGAGTTGGTGGCCGCGGGTGCGGTGCGTAAGAACTCGTTGGTCAAGGTGCTCGCCGACGGCAAGCTGACCGTCAAGGTCAACGTCACCGCGCACAAGTTCAGCGGTAGCGCGCGCGAAAAGATCACCGCCGCAGGCGGTTCCGCGACCGAGGTCTCCTAGCCTCCGCTACCCGACGCATCGGCCCCCGCCCAGCGTTGCGGGGGCCTTCGCGTTCCCCAGCTCACGGGGAGTGGTTACTACCCCCAGTTGAAGCAGCCCACGCCGGGCACGCAGCCGCCGCCGCCCCAGGGGCCGCCGCTGCCACACGCGCCGTCGGCAGTACAGCCACTGCCGCCGAGAGGGCCGCCGCTGCCGCACGTTCCATCGGGAGTGCAGCCGCTGCCGCCGCTGGCGTCGCCGCTGCCGCAGGTCCCGTTGGCGCAGCCGTCGCCGCCGGGGCTCAGGGGAATGGTGATGCTCGATGCGCCCGTCGCCACGGCCATGGACTCTGCTGCTGCAATCGGCGCCGCGGCAATCGCCGTCGCGGCCGCTCCCGCCATAACCAGCGGGGCGATGAATTTCAGTTTCGCCATCATGTTTCCGGTGTACCACCAGAAAGCGGGAACTTAAACCACCTAATTTTCAGCGAATTCTATGAGTCAGCTGAGCTGCGGAATCACGTCGGCAGCAAGCCGTTCCATCTGCTCACTATCCTCCGCGACGTGCTCGCCAACGGGGTTGAGCAGGACCATCTCGGCGCCGGCGTCGATGACCTCGCGCACTCCGCGCACCACGTCGATCGCGGTGCCGGACACCGGAACCGCCTCGATGCCCGGCATCTCGCCGTAGATGCGGCGCAGTCCGGCGAGCACCCGTTCGCGGGCGCGGTCGGCGTCGTCGTCGACCATCAGGTAGACCCGTTTGCCGGTGGTGAAGCCTGCCGGGTCCTTGCCCTGCTTCTCGAGTTCGTGGCGGACGGTCTTCACGGCTTCGGCGAAGCTCGCTGTCGTCGACGAGCCCGCGCCGAGGAACGCGTCACCCAAGCGCACGGCGCGGGCCAGCGCCGCGGGAGCGTTGGCGCCGAACCAGATTGGCGGATGCGGCCGCTGCACCGGCTTGGGCTGGACCGGCAACCCGTCGACGTCGCGGAAGCGGCCGTGAAACGTCACTGTTGGCTCATCGGACCACGCCGCCTTCATCACCTCCAACCCCTCGGTGAAGCTGCTGATGAACGTGGACTTCTCAACGCCGAACGCCTCGAACTTGCGGAAGCCGCCGCCTGGCGCGACTCCGAGGTCGAGCCTGCCGTGGCTGAGTCGGTCAACGGCGGTGACCGTCGACGCCAGTTGCAGCGGATCATGCAGCGATGTGATGAGCACCGCGACACCGAGCCGCAGCCGGGTCGTCCACGCAGCGGCGTACGACAATAGTTCCAGCGGTGCGATCAGCGGTGCCTGCCCAATCGTCTGTTCGAGCGTCCAGCCGCCTTCGAAGCCGAGTTCTTCGGCACGCACCACGTAACTTTTGAACCCCGAGTCGTCGAAGCCGTCGGAGTCGCGCTGGGGGAGCGAAATGGAGAACCTCACCCGTCCACCGTAAGCACCGCGGACGACGTGATGTGATGGGCGGAAACATTGACGGCCGCATCGCGCGCGTCGACGTCTTCATCCAGACGCCGGAGGGATGAAGACGGCGCGTCGGTACGCTCGAATCATGTTTGCTTTCCTGCCCGGCATCCCGGGCGCCGACGACCTGCGCACACTGGCCCGGCGGGTCGACACCGCTCGGCACCACGGCGTTCCCAACGGGTGTGTGCTCGAACTGGATCTACAGGCGGTGCCGAACGAAACCGGCGGCTTCGATCCGTTCGCGATGATCGCCAGCGGTGGTCGGCCACTGTTGTTGCGCGAAGCGGTCGCCGCCATCCACCGCGCGGCCGAGGACCCGCGGGTGGCCGGGCTCATCGCGCGGGTTCAGATTCCTGCCGCCGCGGCAGGCCCCGTGCAGGAGCTTCGCGAGGCCATCACCGCCTTCAGCGACGACAAGCCGACGCTGGCGTGGGCCGAGACGTATCCCGGCACGCTGTCGTACTACCTGGCATCGGCGTTCCGCGAGGTGTGGATGCAGCCGTCGGGCACCGTCGGGCTTGTCGGTTTCGCCACCAATGCGCTGTTCCTGCGCGATGCGCTCGACAAGGCGGGTATCGAAGCGCAGTTCATCGCGCGCGGCGAATACAAGTCCGCGGCGAACCTTTTCACGCAGGACCGCTACACCGACGCCCACCGCGAGGCCGACAGCCGGCTGATCGAAAGCCTGCACACCCAGGTGTGGAAGGCCGTCGCGGCGTCACGTCATCTGGAGCCTGCCGAGGTTGACACGCTCGCGGACAAGGCGCCTCTGTTGCGCGACGACGCGGTTACCGGACGCTTGATCGACCGCATCGGCTTCCGCGACGAGGCCTACGCGCGGATCGGTGAACTCGTTGGGGCACCCGGCATTTCGCCGGAGACCGGCGACGCCGACTCCGACGACGCGCCCCCGCGGCTGTATCTGGCGCGGTACGCCCGCGCCACCGCTTCGCGGCCGACGCCGTCGATGCCGCCGATCCCTGGACGCAAGACGAAGCCGACGATCGCGGTCGTCACCCTGCACGGCCCGATCGTCAGCGGCCGCGGCGGTCCGCAGGTGCTGCCCCTTGGCAACTCGAGCGCAGGCGGTGACACCATCGCCGCGGCGCTGCGTGAGGCCGCCGCCGATGACTCGGTGTCGGCGATCGTGCTGCGGGTGGATAGCCCGGGCGGTTCGGTGACCGGCTCGGAAACCATTTGGCGCGAAGTGAATCGGGTACGTGACGGCGGTAAACCGGTGGTCGCGTCGATGGGCGCGGTTGCGGCGTCAGGCGGCTATTACGTGTCGATGTCGGCCGACGCGATCGTCGCCAACGCGGGAACGATCACAGGCTCGATCGGCGTGGTGACCGGCAAGCTGGTGGCCCGCGAGCTCAAGGACCGCCTCGGCGTCGGGTCCGATTCGGTGCGCACCAACCCCAACGCCGATGCGTGGTCGATCAACCAGCCCTTCACCGACGCGCAACACGCGCATGTCGAGGCCGAGGCGGACCTGTTCTACACAGACTTCGTCGAGCGAGTCGCGCAGGGCCGGAAGATGACGGTGGAGGCGGTCGACGCGATCGCCCGCGGCCGGGTGTGGACTGGTGCGGATGCCCTGGAGCACGGGCTGGTGGACGAGCTCGGCGGCTTGCGCACCGCGATCGCCCGCGCCAAGGTGCTGGCCGGGTTGGAGCCCGACGCCGACGTCCGCATTGTCGGCTATCCGGGCTCGTCGCTGATGGATCTGCTGCGGCCCAAGCCGTCGTCGCAGCCCGCCGCGGCGTCGGTGTCCGATGCGGTAGGCGCACTGCTCGGCCGCTCGGTGGCCGGGGTGCTCAGCCAGGCCGAGCGATCGTTGACCGGCGCCAGCGCGCTCTGGCTCGGCGACTACCGGTTTTAGTCGTCGAACGTCGACTTGTTGTCGGGAATTCGCCCAAATCTGCGTCATAAGTCGACGTTCGCGGCGAGCCTAGAGCCGTGGTGTTTTCGGCGGCGGGAAAGCGGCTCGCCGACAGCGCATCCGTCGGCCCGCTGGCCAGCAGGCGTGGGATGCCAATAAAGACATCGCCACAAGGCTTTTCGTGTCCCCACGCTCGGTGGAGACGCACCTCACGCACGTCTACACGAAGCTCGGCATCAGCTCTCGAGTCCAGCTTGCTCAAGAGGCGGCACGTCGCGCCTGACTACATGGGGTTTTGGCGCAGGTAGCCGTAGACCGCGGCGAAGTTCTGGGTGACCTCATCCGGGATGGGAACGGGGCCGCCCAGAGCCCTTGCACCCCAGACGATCTGGGCGGTCCGCTCCACAAGTGCCGTCACGTGCAGAGCCTTGTCGGGTCGCGGGGCCACCGCCACCAGGCCATGATTGGCGATCAAGGCGGCCGCCCGGCCCTCCAACGCCTTCACGGCGTTGGTGCCGACGTCGGGTGAGCCCGACGCCGCGTACTCGGCGCAGCGGATGTCCCCGCCGCAGTAGACCGCGAACTCGTCGACGGACGCCGGAATGGGCTGATGCGCGACCGCGAACATGGTCGCCCACACAGGATGGCTGTGGATCACGCTGCCGATGTCGTCGAACGCCTGATAGCACGACAGGTGAAGCTTCATCTCGCTCGACGGCGAACGACCGTCCTTGGCCTGCAGCACGGCACCGTCCGGGTCGACCAGCACGAGGTCGTCGAGCGCCATCTCCGCGTAGTCGACCGACGACGGCGTGATGACGAGGCTGCCGTCCTCCCGACGGGCCGAGATGTTGCCCGCGGTTCCCTCGACCAGGCCGCGTCGCAACATGTCCTTGG
>JAVRPG010000974.1:0-3922 GCA_032162325.1 Mycobacterium sp.
GCTCGGCGCGCCACGGGATCAGTTCCATCAGCACGTCGAATAGCGATTCCGCATCCGTCAGCCAGCCGGAGCGCACCTCGACCCACGCGCCGCCGCCGAGGTGGCGCCGATCTGCGGCCTCGAACAGAGAGCTTTGTAGCGCCAGCTCCATGAGCGCGAGTCTATCGCACGGGCGTTCGAATAGTCATAGCCGGACGGCGCCGGGTCCCTGTTCGGCGAGCACGTCGCCGGGGTTGGACAGCGCGCAGGTCTTCAGGCTCAGGCAGCCGCAGCCGATGCAGCCGGCGAGGTTGTCGCGCAGCCGCTCCAGGTGCACGATGCGGTCGTCGAGATCCTGGCGCCAGCCGGCCGACAGTCGGGCCCAGTCCTTGCTGGTGGGGACGCGGTCGGTAGGGAGCGTCTTGAGTGCTTCGCGGATACGGGCCAGCGGGATGCCGAGGCGCTGCGACATGCGGATGAACGCGACCCGCCGCAGCGTTTCCCGGGCGTAGCGGCGCTGATTGCCGCCGGTGCGGCGGCTGTGGATCAGGCCCTCACGTTCGTAGAAGTGCAGCGCCGAAACCGCCACGCCGCTGCGATGCGACATCTCGCCCGGGCTGAGTTCGTGGATCAGCTCCATGACCTAAACCATAGTTGAGGTGACGGGTGGCGCTACGGTGCTAGATGTGACAGACGTTGCGCTGGGCTGCGACTCCGAGGTCGGCAGGCTGCGGGCCGTCATCCTGCACCGCCCAGGGGCCGAACTGCAGCGGCTCACCCCTCGCAACAACGACGCGCTGCTGTTCGACGGCCTGCCGTGGGTCTCCAAGGCGCAGCAGGAACACGACGCGTTCGCCGCGGTGTTGGAATCGCGCGGCGTCGAGGTGCTGCTGCTCGCGGACCTGTTGACCGAGGCGCTGTCGCACAGTGGCGCCGCGCGCATGCATGGGATCGCCGCGGCGGTAGATCCGCGACGGCTGGGACTGCCACTGGCGCAAGAGCTTTCGGCATATCTGCGAACGCTGGATGCGAGGCTGCTGGCGCGGGTGCTGGTGGCGGGGATGACGTTCAACGAGTTGCCGCTCAGCGGTGGTGAGCTGTCGCTGGTGCGGCGGATGCACCACGGCGGGGATTTCGTCATCGAGCCGCTGCCGAATCTCTTGTTCACCCGCGACTCGTCGTTCTGGATCGGGCCGCGGGTGGCGATCACGTCGCTGGCACTGCCCGCGCGGGTGCGCGAGACGTCGCTGACCGACCTGATCTACGCGCATCACCCGCGGTTCCTTGGCGTGCGACGGGCATACGAGTCGCGCTCGGCGCCGGTCGAGGGCGGCGACGTGCTACTGCTGGCGCCGGGTGTGGTTGCGGTCGGTGTGGGGGAGCGGACCACGCCTGCGGGCGCAGAAGCGTTGGCGCGCAGCCTGTTCGATGACGATTTGGCGCACACCGTGCTGGCGGTGCCGATCGCGCAGGAGCGCGCGCAGATGCACCTGGACACGGTGTGCACGATGGTCGACGTCGACGCGGTGGTGATGTACCCGAACATCGTCGACTCCTTGTCGGCGTTCACGATTCACCGCGACGGGCAGGGTGGGGTTCGCATCGACGACGCCGATCCGTTTGTGGAGGCCGCCGCGGACGCGATGCAGATCGAGAAGTTGCGGGTGATCGCGACGGGGCTGGACCCGGTGACGGCCGAGCGCGAGCAGTGGGACGACGGAAACAACACCTTGGCAGTGGCGCCGGGCGTGGTCGTCGCGTACGAGCGCAACACCGAAACCAATGCGCGGCTCGCCGATGCGGGCATCGAAGTGCTGCCGATCGAGGCGTCCGAGTTGGGCACCGGCCGCGGCGGCCCACGCTGCATGTCATGCCCGGCGGCGCGCGACCCGCTCTAGCGCCAACCGCGCTGGCGTAACGCCGCGCGGACACGATGCAAGATGAATGTCGGACTCTGCTGCGGATGTGCGCGGATATGGAACCACCCGAGACGTTGGAACAGTTCCTGGCATGCGATGTCTTGCACGGCGTTCAAACCGCTGCGATCTTCCTCGCAGTCGACGCCGACCATGGGCCCATCCCAGCCCATTCCGATGGTGGCCTCCCACAGGTCGTCGCTCAACCTGATGTCGGTTCGGGGTCTGGGCAGGCCTGCGTCAATCAATAACAGCCGCAACGAGGTTTCCCGCGGCGACCGCGAGCCCCCGTCCATCAAGGAGACGGCCGCGCGGGCCGCCCGGATTCCCGGCGTCGCTCGATGGCGTTCTGCCAATGACGCGATGTCGGTAGCGGCTAACCCTGTCACGGCGCCAAGCGCATCTAGGTGGGCGACCGCGGCATCTCGGGGAAGGTGGCGGGCGAGGTCGAGCCCGGTGCGCGCAGGCGTCGTCACCAGAAGCTCGCCGACCTTGCAGACTTCGTCATCGCCGATCTGTTCATCACGGACCACCACCCCGGGCTGGCGCCGGCCTTGCCTCGCGATCAGCTCGATCGGCACGGTGTCTTCGATCCACTGCACACCGTGCAGCGCGGCTGCAGCCCGCCCGGCGACGATGCCCTTTCGCCCAGTCCACAGCCAAGCCGCCACCGTGTTGGTGAACAGGTCCCTGCGCGCATCTTTGGGCAGATAGATGTTCGGGTGAACCGCGGTGTACCGCCACCGCAGCGCACCACGAGTAAGTGCACCAGTCGCGACGGCCTCTGTACCGACTATTGGCCACATGCTGGCGATGGTTCCGATGACCACTGACAATCTGGATGCTTGCGGCGAGTTCGACACCACGGCTGTGGATAGCGCGGCCGGAATGCTCATCGACAGCCATGGTGTAGAAATGAGCGCTAGCTCGAGAACAGTACTATCGCCAGCTCGGCAACCAGATCTGCATGTTCCACGTCGACTGGGAGATCGGGATGCCCGTCAGAATCGGATACATCCACGCGAAGTTCGTAATGACAAGCGCGACATAGCAACACACCACGATCAAGCCGAGCGTTCGTCGCTCGGCGTTCTGGTTCGGTTTGTGCAGTATGTCGCCCAGAATCATCGCGATGGCCAGCACCAGGAACGGTGCCATCGTCGCCGCGTAGAAGAAGTACATCTGGCGGTCGATGTCGGCGAACCACGGCAGGAATCCCGCGCCGTAGCCCACCAGGATCGCGCCGTAGCGCCAGTCGCGCTTGATGAACGCCCGCCACACCGCCCACGCCAGCACCGGCACCGCGATGAACCACATGGCCGGCGTGCCGACCAGCATCACCGCCTTCACACAGGACTGTGCGCCGCAGCCAGGCACGTTCTGGTTGTCGATCGCGTACAACACCGGCCGCAGCGACATCGGCCACGTCCAGGGCTTGGACTCCCAAGGGTGATGGTTGCCGTCGGCGTTGGTCAGCCCGGCATGGAACCTGTACACCGCATACGTGTAGTGCCACAGCGATCGCACCGCATCCGGAAGAGGCAGCACACTGTCCGGACCGATCGAATTGCCGACCTCGTGCCGGTTCACGGCGGTCTCCGACGCGAACCACGGCGCATACGACGCCATGTACACGCCGAACGGAATCAGCACCAGGGCGTACAACGACGGGCCGAGGTCCCGCCGGAACGCCCCGACCCACGGCCGTGGCACCCGATACTGCCTGCGCGCGGAGATGTCGAACGCCAGCGTCATCAGGCCGAAGAACACGATGAAGTACAGCCCGGACCACTTTGTCGCACAAGCCAATCCGAGCATTACACCGCCGCCGAACCGCCACCACCGCACACCCAGCCGCGGTCCCCACGGTGTCTCACCGATGCGGCCCTCCAGCAGCGCGACGTGCATCCGCTCCCGCACCTGGTCGCGGTCGACCATCAAACAGCCGAACGCCGCCACCACGAACAGCGTCAGAAACCCGTCGAGCAGGGCGGTGCGCGACGCGACGAAGCTGACTCCGTCGGCGA
>JAVRPG010000975.1:0-3815 GCA_032162325.1 Mycobacterium sp.
ATAACCGTCGGAGCGGCGGTCGCCCTTGCGGCGACCGCCGCTGCGGACCCTCCGCCGCCGCCGGACCCAGTGCCTCTGCCCGCGGACGCACCCCCGCCCGGTCCGGTGGTGCCGATTATGGGCGCACCGCTGGGGCCGGCCGGGCTTGGGGTGCTGGCTCAGAACGGACAGGAGGTTAACCCGGCCGCGCTCGGTGCGCCTCCGGTGATTGGCCTTGATCAAACCACCGTGCTGGGCCAGAATGCGGTTCCCTCGGCGCCGGGTGGGGGTCCGGGCGCGGTCCCGAACCTCAACCCGTTCAACAACGGCTACGGGGTGCAGCAGTGCCTGGTGCCTTCGGCACCAGGAAAGTGCGAGCAATTCGACGTCGCTCCCGGTGACGAGAATGCGGACGTCAGCCGTCGGCAGTGGCTGGGCCGCTACATCGACATGTATCGCGCCGGGATGCTCAAGGGCGGACTGCTGGGCCAGATGCCGCAGGAACAGCTCGGTGAACCGCTGCCCGGTACCGCGCCGCCGCCAGGGACGAACGTTCCCCCAGGGCTCGTTCAGTTCCAGCCCGACCCTCCGCCACCGCCGGGCGCACCTGTCCCACCTCCGGCGCCGGGTGCACCGCCGCTGCTGCCACCGCCACCGGCGGGCTAAGGGGCTCAGCGCCAAAGAGTTTGAGCGCGACGGGGTCACATCCGACGGGATGTGGCCCCGTTTCGCGTCGGCTCCACCGTCGAGTCCGATTTCCGCCAGCACTCGGACGTTCGCCTTCCTACCGTCGTCGGTATGCAAACGGACGTCATCTCGGACGCTCGCGTCGTGGTCCTGCAGACACCTGTGGTCTGGTTCATGGCGGTTGCCCCCCGCCGGGGGCACTGCCAGCATCTATCCGTTGCCGTTGAGTGTGTTTGAGTGACACGCTCATGCGGCGTCCCTTGCGGGGTTTGGGTTTTAGCCTCGCCGCTTCCGGCCCCGCTTGGGCGGGGTCTTACAGAAGCTCCGCCAGCGCCGGATGATCCGGCGTCCGCGCCATGGCCTGTACCAACCGATTCGGTTGGCCCGGGTACCGATGGGGCCGTGGCCCCGACTGGGCCACAACTGGCGTGATCCGGCCAGTCACGGAGATTGCGCGGCGCATTGTGATCGCGGTCCACGACGTCACCGGTCTGCGGGCACACCAGGTGTTTGTCGACGCGGCCTTTGCCAAGTAGTCGACACGGTGTCCGATCCGGGTTGGTGCAGCCGTGGTGGATCTGGCTGGAGGCAAACCAGCAATCGGCCACCGCCAGGATGGTGTCGTAGCGGGCCGTCTTGTAGGCCAGCAGCGGCCTGACCGCACCCATCGCGGCGTCGGACACAGCACGGCGAAATGCCCGCCGTCCCATACCTTGTTTCAAAGCGGCCACGTCGATGTCCTCGATCACGATGTGGCCATAGGTGCCCGCCAACTCGGTGGTGAATTGGTGGGTAGCTTCCCGCCGCAGGTCCACACCACCGGTGGCGGCCGCCACCTTCCCGGCCTGGGCCACCGTGCGCATCTCGACGATCATGCGGCCTCACCCGGATCACGTTTGGTCGCCGTGATCGCGCGGATCGCCCGATTCCGGGCACAGCGTCGTCCGCAAGAACGGGCGCACATCCACGTGGGGACTTCAATCATTTCGCGCACCAGATCATCGGTCTTCTCACCGGGGTCCGCGACCGCGATCCGTCGGCCCTGCGCGGCCAATGCCGCCTGCAGATGCTCCACCCCGAAACGGGCCAGCCGGTCCCGACGCTCCACAACGATCACCTTGGCATCGTGGTCCGACAAGACCCGGACACTAGGCTGAGCCCGTGTCCGATCCAGTACTGACCCACGTCGACGATCGCGTCGCCCTCATCACGGTCAACGACCCAGAACGCCGCAACGCCGTAACCACGGAAATCTCGGCGGCTCTGCGCGCGGCCGTCGACGCCGCCGAAGCCAACCCCGATGTGCACGCAGTCATCGTGACCGGCGCAGGCAAGGCGTTCTGCGCAGGCGCCGACCTGACCGCGCTTGGCGCCGCCACCGAGGACGGCTTGCGCGGCCTCTACGACGGTTTCCTCGCGGTCGCCAACTGTGCATTGCCCACGATCGCGGCGGTCAACGGCGCGGCCGTCGGTGCCGGGTTGAATCTGGCTCTGGCCGCCGATGTCCGGATCGCCGGCCCGGCGGCGCTCTTCGACCCGCGATTCCAGAAGCTCGGCATCCATCCCGGCGGCGGCGCGACGTGGATGCTCCAGCGCGCCGTCGGTCCGCAAGTGGCGCGCGCCTCACTGCTTTTCGGCATGCGCTTCGATGCCGCGGCCGCGGTGCGTTACGGGCTGGCGCTCGAGGTCGCCGACGACCCCGTTGCGGCGGCGCGAGAACTCGCCGCCGGTCCGGCCGCCGCGCCCCGCGACGTGGTGATCGCCACCAAGGCATCCATGCGCGCGACCGCCAACCCCGGTGTCGTCGACATCGAACAGCACCGGATCGCCGTGGACACCGAGTTGGGACCTCAGGCCGCCTCGATCACCTCACCGGAGTTCGCCCGGCGATTGGCGGCCGCGCAGCGCAAGTGACCTACAGGTCGAGCAGCGCGAGCTCCGGCGCCTCGATCAGGTCGCGCAGTTCGCGCAGGAACGCCGCCACCGCAGCGCCGTCGACGATGCGATGGTCGAAGGCACACGTCAGTGACATTGTCGGCCGCACAACCACTTCGCCGTCGACGACCACCGGGCGCGGCTTCAGCGAGCCCATCCCGAGGATGGCCGCCTCCGGGTAGTTGATCACCGGCACGCCCTCGTCCAACCCCAGCGCGCCGAAATTGGACACCGTGAACGTGGAGCCCTGAAGTTCCGCCGGTTTGAGCGTGCCGGCGCGCGCGTCGCGGATGAGCCGCGCGACCACGGCCGCCAGCTCCCGCGTGGTCTTGTCGTGCGCATCGCTGACAACGGGCACCAGTAGCCCTCGTGGCGCCGCCACGCCGAACCCCAGATGCACCGCGGAGTGCAGGTGGATCTGCGGCCCGTCGGTGGTGTCCAGCCACGTCGAGTTCAAGTTCGGGTGATGGCGCAGCGCGATCGTCAACAGCCGCAGGGTCAGCACGAACGGCGTGATGGGCGACTCGTCATCGGTGATGTCGCGCGTGCGGTCACGCAACCGCAGCAGGCCCGAGCAGTCGACCTGAACACCGGCGTGTGCGTCCGGTATCTGCCTGCGCGACAACGTCATCCGGTGAGCCATCTCGGCCTGCACGCCGCGCACGGCAACCATCTCCGGGGTGGGCGCCGACCTGCCCGCCGCAGCGAGGACATCCTCGCGCGTGATCACCCCGTCGGGGCCGGAACCGGTTACCCGGGTGAGGTCGACGTTCAGCTCGGCGGCCAGTTTTCGCACCGGTGGCTTGGCCCTCGGGCGCTCACCGACCGATCCTCGCCTGCTGGTGTCCATGTCGTCGTCGGCCCCATAGCCGACCAGAACCGGCTTGCGCACTGCGCCGTTGGCGCTCTGCGGCGGGGCGACCGGTTCGGCCCCGGCCATAGACGTCGCGATGCGAACGAGGACCGAGCCAACGGTCAGCGTCTCCCCTTCGGCACCGCCCACCTCCACGATTCGGCCCGCATACGGACTGGGAATCTCGACCTCGGCCTTGTTGGTCTCCACCGTGCACAGCGTCTGGTTCAGTTCGACATCGTCGCCGACCGCGACGTTCCAGCCGGTGATCGTCGCGTCCTCGAGGCCTTCACCCAAGTCCGGGACGAGGAACTCCTTCACGACGCTCACGGCTGCCCCATCGCCCGCTCGACGCAGTCCA